>CAYWDE010000181.1:0-4259 GCA_964456885.1 uncultured bacterium
ATTTTTAAATAAAATGCCTCTGTTTAAATTTTTTATCAGAAAATTTAAGAGCGAAAATCGGGGATTACTTTCAAAACTGCAAGACAGACAAGTAAACATAGGAAGTCTTATTGGTCCAGAATTTTATAAAGACAATCCTCCTAAAACATTTCCCAAAAACCTCTTATTGAACAAAATGGGAATAGAATATAAACGGCCTTTATCGTCAATAGAATCAGATGTAGTTAATTTGATGTTGGATGGATACTCAGCTAGCGAATGCGCAACCCAGCTTTTCCGATCAAGGCGGACGGTAGAACATCATATAGAGAGAATCAAAGATAAGCTGGAATGCCGTTCTAGGGCTGAGCTAATTCAAAAAGTAAATTTATTAAGAGAACTGGGATTTTTAGTAAGCGAGGTATAGTTACTTATGGCTTCTTATTTAGATGCGGTTCGAACGGTTAGCATTTTTTTTAATGATAAAATGAAAAAAATTGCCAGTCTATTTTTGACATTTTTAATTTGAATCATTTCTGGTATTACAAGTTAACTAATAATGGGTTTATAACATTTATTGGATCTCATGCTGAGTGGACAGAATATTTCGCCACTGAAAAACTTTATTTAAAATACCCTTACTGCCGGCATCCTAAGTATCTTCAAGAAGGAGTTTACCTTTATAAGGATGTACAAGAAAAATCCCTGCGACATATTTGCAATATTGGACAAGATAAATTCAATATACAAATGAGTTTGAAGATTCAGGTTAAGATTGCAGATGGAATAGAAGTCTTTGGTTTTTCTTCTAGTGTTTCAAATGATGCTCAAACTACCTTATTTCTTAATCAAGTTCCTTCGTTTTATTTATTTATGAAATGGTTTCGCGAAAATAATCGAAATATTTTTAATAAAATGGAAGATAACTTCGTTGATTTAGCAAATTTAATAGAACCAGCTTTCTATGAAAAAAGTGACTTTCTTAGCGCTGGGCTTAATAGCAGAAAACAGTTTTTGGAAAAAATAGGGATGAGTTATCTTAATTTATTAACTAGCAAAGAGATGAAAATTGTCAAATTAGTGTTTCAAGGGTACTCGGCTGGTAAAATTGCCCAACAAATTTTTTTATCAAAACGTACAGTAGAGCATCATATAGAGCGAATTAAGCAAAAATTGTCATGTGATTCTAAATTTGAACTCATTCAAAAAGCAAGAGAGTTAGAGTTGTTAGGGTGTTTTTCTTCAATTTAAGTAGCTATGTGATCTTTCACGCTACCTTAAACCTCTAATTTTTTAAATAAGCAAAATAGGGTATTTTATACCCTAGTTTTAATTCCCCATTCTCATGGTATCTTCTCTGCCAGATTTCTTAGTATGTTTCTGAGAAATCATAACCAAATAAAAGTTTATGGAGGAGATATGTTTGCAGATTTTGCAATCCGGAGCAAAGAATCGGAAGGCAGGGTATCAAATCCGAAAAGAAAATAGCTCCATTGTTTAGGGGCTTTAACTGTTTATCTCCTAGCCAAGCTTCCGATATTAGAAGCTGGTGTTAGTGCATATATAAATTGTATGCAAATTTGCGTAAACGCTCTAGACGGAATGAATTGGCTGTTATGACAATGATTAGCTTGAAAAAGTCTTCAATTGGGAAATGGCTCTATTTCCCGGAAAAGATCGAGGATCTAATTCATATGGGAAGTAGGCATGAGATTAAGATTCCGGATTCTTTTGCCTACTATTTTGATATAAATTCCCATACAAATACGAGGTAAGTTGTGCTTAATAAACAGAAAGCAAAAGAAAGAGACATTCAAGAGCTTATTCGACTAATTACGGGACAAAGCGAACAGCTTGAACCAAATATTTCGGCATTTGTTCAGCAAACTATTTACGGGTCAATAAAAAAGAAAAATACTCGCAATCCTAATGATATTTTCTATGAAATTATTCAATCGGAATTCGACAAAATTTTAACTCCTTTTGATGAAGTATTTTCTCATGATGAAATTATTTTGCTTATTAGTTTTTACAAAGAAATTAAAAGACTGATTATTTTTTTCGACTCAAGAGCTATGAAAAATTTTTCTAAATATCGAAGGAAGCTGTTTGATCCAATTTATAAAATTTTTAGGAAATCTATAAGAAAATCGCTTTCAAGTGGTATCATTTTAAAATAAAATAATTAAAAACGAATAAGAAATTAGATGGGTTTTAGATGGAAGATGTGACAGATATTAATGGAATTATCCCAAGAGAAGTTAATCCTTCTTTTTTTGAGAAATTAGATTATATCCCGCTTATTAGTACAATTACTGGAATCGTTAGGATTGCTTTTGGGATTTTCGAAGTAGCTATAGGATTTTGCCTATTCCCTTGGGAAATAATCCGGAGCACGTATACAGGAAGGCAATGTGAATTTACTTTAATTCAGGGAGGGTTGAATATCCTTAGGGGATATGTGGCAACTCGTCCTTTTGTTGGTAATATTGGGCTATATCTTTTTGATTGTTGGAACCTGTCTCAATCTCGTAATAGATTTTATCAGGTTATATATTATGAAAAAAATAGAGATAACAGGAATTAATCGGTTATGCGGTCTTTTCTGGAAATAATTCAATCGGTCACATGTAAATATAACGATAAAATTAGAAAGGCATGTGGTTCTTTGTGTTTGATTAAACAAAATTTTAAATTTGAGGAGAGATAATGTCCTCTTTTAAAATAATGACGGATGCCCTTACCTGTAGACATCATGATCAGATACAGAAATATTGCCAGTCTTTATTCTCTTATTTTAATTTGTTTCAATTTTATTATTATAGAATTAAATTTGATGGATCTTTTGTTCTTTTAGATAGCTTTGTTCCATATAGCGAATTTTATGAGTCGGAGAAGTTGTATAATATTGATCCAACATTTCGTCACCCTTCTTTTTTTTATAATGAAATAGTTATATTGAAAGATGTTCAGAATGTTTTTCTTAAGAAGATTTTAAATATGGGAAAAGAAAAATTTAACCTCTGTTTTTTCCTAAAATTAATGAATAGAATACCGGATGGCATTGAAGTTTTCGGATTTTCCTCTAGATCTAACGACGAAGCCCAAATTTCGTTTCTGCTAAGCGAATTGCATTTACTTCGATTATTTACGAAAAAATTCCGAGAAGATAACCCAAAATTATTTTCACTAGTTGAGGATAATCAAATTGATATTGCTAAACTTATAGGACCTGCTTTTTATGAAAGCAGCCTCGAGACAAAATCTTCTTCAGTGGCTAAATCTATTTTCTTAGAAAACATGGGCTTGAGAACCGACTTGTCTGATAGAGAACAGGAAGTAGTTAAATTCCTTCTTAACGGCTATTCGGCAGGGAAAATGGCATCAAAGCTATTTTTGTCGAAGAGAACTGTAGAGCATCATATTGAGCGGATAAAAGAGAAGCTTTCCTGTTTTTCTAAAGCGGAACTAATTCAAAAAGGTAGAGAATTGGAGCATCTAGGTTATTTTAACTTAGGTAGTGCCGCTAAATAAAGAAATTTATGTAAATGAATGAGTTTTTTTGAAAAGTATTTTAAGATTAAAGTCGATTTTTATAGGAGAGATATATGAAAAAACTAATGGCTGTGGTGGCTGTGATTGTAATTGGATTGGGGTACGCTGTTGGCACTCCTCCAGTTGTTGATGATTATCATCGCGTTTACTTTGAACCCGATTTTTCTTGGAATTTGGCTCATACATATAAGGGTGGAGAGACAGATTGGAAATCGTGGGGGCAATACTATGGAGTAAGTGCTGGTTATGAGTTTCTAAAACCCAATTTCGCCTATGTGGGAATAGAGGCTATTTTATCTTTAGGAAATCGTTTTGCTGAATGGGAAGATCCTGAATTGGGTCGAATGAAGGGAGAAGGAAATGCTTACAAAAATAAGATTGAGGGTCTAGTGGGCTATCCTTTAAAAGTAGACCAGGTTTCCTTACTGCCTTTTACAGGAGCCGGTGGGTATTTTCTTGCTGAACCGAATTACAACGAGGATATAGCCTATATCCCTATTGGTCTCAAAGCTGAATATCAGTTCAAACAGTTCAATATTGGTTTGAAGGCGGAGCAGATGCACTTTATCCGCTCTTGGGAAATTTACAGAGGGAATAAAACATCGTACAATTTGTGGGAAAGGGGCTCTTATGGGTATGAGGTGTCACTTCCTATTTCATTTAAGGCTGATGTTCCTGGTGGGAATTGGGAAGCGGCTATTGAGCCCTATTCTCTCAAGGTATTC
>CAYWDE010000182.1:0-4246 GCA_964456885.1 uncultured bacterium
AGATCGACATCGTAGCAGCATCGCTCCTATTGCAAACCTATTTGGACACTTGAATATGTTGAATGGTATTCGCCCCTTAGAAGAGCCGGGCAGGTCGACGAGAAATATTGACCCATGCGTACTGGTGATTTTTGGCGCCACGGGAGATTTGACAGGGAGAAAACTTGCCCCCGCCCTTTATAATTTGGGGAGAGAAGGGATGCTACCCGCCAATTTTTGCTGCGTCGGATTCGCGAGAAGGGAAAAGACACAAGCGCAGTTTCGAGATGAATTAAAGGCCGACATCAACAGCTACTCCCGAGTCAAGCCGATCGATGAGCCTTTCTGGGAAACATTTCAAGAGCAGATTTTCTACCACTGTTCCGAATTTGATAATGACGCAGGGTACCAAAAACTCGCTGAATTCCTGAAGCAACTCGATGCGCGATATGCGACTCGAGGTAACCGAGTTTTTTACCTATCGGTCCAACCCAAATTTTTCCCCCTTATTGTTGAAAAGCTCTCACAGCATGGGCTCATCTACAACCCTCAAGAAATAACGGATCGATGGTCCCGAGTGATCATTGAAAAACCTTTTGGTCATGATTCCGATTCAGCAGGAGAGCTTCAACACAGTATTGCTCAACATCTTCATGAGCAGCAAATCTACCGGATCGACCACTATCTAGGGAAAGAGACTGTACAAAACATCCTTGTTTTCCGCTTCGCAAATGCGATTTTTGAATCGCTCTGGAATTACAAACATATCGACCATATCCAGATCACTGTGGCAGAAGATATTGGGATCGGTTCTAGGGGCCATTTTTTTGAAGAAGAGGGGCTTTTGCGCGATGTGGTGCAAAACCACATGATGCAACTGTTAACCCTTGTCGCAATGGAACCCCCTGTCTCTCTGAATGCCGATGCCATTCGGGACGAAAAAGTAAAAGTGCTCCAATCGATTCGCCCCTTAACAGATGAAGACTTTGAAAAACACGTTGTGAGGGGTCAATATAGCCCTGGATTTATCAATGGCAAAGAGGTCCCTGGATACCGGCAAGAGCAAAATGTCGACCCAAAATCAAACGTTGAAACCTACGTCGCTGCACGCTTTTTTATCGATAATTGGCGCTGGGCAGGGGTCCCCTTCTATTTAAGGGCCGGAAAACGGCTTCCAAAAAAAGGGACTGAAATAGCGATTATTTTCAAAGATGCTCCAGGAGTTCTCTTCAATAACCATGGAAGGAAAAACGACCCGAATGTTCTAGCGATCCGGATCCAGCCCGATGAGGGGATTGCGATGAAAATCAACTGTAAGGTCCCTGGACCTAGCAGCCCCATCCAACCGGTGAAAATGGACTTCCGTTACGGCTCCTATTTTGGACAAAGTCCTCCTGAAGCCTATGAGAGGCTCATCTGGGATTGCATCCTAGGCGACAGCACCCTCTTTGCCCGGGTCGATGAAGTGGAACAATCTTGGCATATCCTTACCCCTCTATTGAAATTTTGGTCTTCTCACCCCTCTAAAGACTTCCCCAACTACCCTTCAGGAAGTTGGGGCCCTAAACAGGCAGATGAGATGATAGCTAAAGACAACCGCTCTTGGCGTATTTTATGAGCACGCAACTCATTGTCGATCCCAGTAAAATCGAACCTGAATTGCTGAAGTTATGGGAGGGGGTATCGAAAGAAAAAAACCGCGCCTGCCTCTTCAATTTGATCGTATTCAACACCCTCTCAATCAGAACCGACTATATTCGAGATATTATTCGGAAAGTATCGGAAAAATATCCGTGTAGAGTCTTATTTATCTCTTCTGATCCAACATCTGCAACCCCTTATTTAAAAACGGCTGTTTCTGTAGTGGGAAGTGGAACTAGCGCTTGCGATTATATCGATATTGGCGTTTCTGGCTCCGCTATAGAGAAAGTCCCTTTTCTCCTATTCCCCCATATCATTCCCGACCTCCCTGTTTCTCTCCTTTGGACAGAAGATCCAAATCTTCCCCATCCCCTCTTCACCCCCCTTGCAAAACTGGCTAACCGACTTATTTTTGATTCGGAGTCGGCAGATAGCTTGCTCCTCTTTTCAGAAAAAGTTCTCCAGATGAGAAAAGAATCTCCCTTTGATACGGCCGACCTCAATTGGGCCCGTACAGAGGGGTGGCGCGACCTTATTGGATCCCTTTTCCGATCGGGAGATCAATTGCACAAGATCAAACAGATCCAGATCACCTACAATTCACAAAAAACCGAATCATTTTGCCACCTTAAAGTCCAATCGATGTACCTCCTCGCTTGGCTCGCATCGCGACTTAAATGGAATTTTAAATCAGCCTCCCCTGATCTCAATTTTATTTTCGAAAAACAAAAAGGGGAAATTCGACCCGCAAAGTGGGAAAAATTGGGTCCTGGAACGATCATCTCTGTGGAGATCACAACCTCTGATGGGTATCACTATCAATGCTCCCGCAATCCGAAACAATACAATCAAGTTTCTATCCAGATCTCCTCCCCTGATCGATGTGAACTTCCCTATCAATTTATTCTCGGCAGGACAGGGATTGTAGGCCCCTCTCTCATTAAAGAGATCATCACAAAAGGGACGAGCGGCCACTATTTGGACATGCTCAAAACCTTAAGTCAAATGGATCGAGATCAGTTATGTTAAAAAGTTGGGACGCACGTAGAGATTATATCATCCCCGGTAATGGGAAAGAGACCATTCAATTTTCAGTCGACCATTGGATCCATTCAGCTGAAAGAGCGATCCAGCAGCGGGGGCGATTTACCGTAGCTTTGTCGGGAGGATCTACCCCTAAAGCAATCTACGAATCTCTGGCCAAAACAGCCAAGCTCGATTGGTCTAAGATTTGGCTTTTCTGGAGCGATGAGAGGGCTGTTCCTCCAGATCATCCCGATAGCAACTACCGGATGGCTATGGAGAGTTTCGGCAAGCTTCCTATCCCCCCTCACCAAATTTTTCGTATGAGAGCGGAAAAAGAGATCGAGAAGAGCGCCCGAGACTATGAAGAGACCCTTCACCATGTTTTAGGGAAAGATCTCTTTGATCTTGTGATGCTCGGTGTGGGTGAAGATGGGCACACCGCCTCCCTTTTCCCTAACACTTCCGCTTTGGACGTTAAGGACCACCTTGTTGCTGCCAACTACCTCCCTGAAAAAAAGAGTTGGCGAATGACCCTCACATTCAGTACTATCAACCAAAGTTTTTACTCCACCATCTATGCGATCGGACCCTCGAAACGGATCATTGTCCCCCAAGTCCTTCAAGCCCCCATAGAATCCCCTTACCCAGCCAGCCAGATCGGCACCTCACTACATAGGGCTCTTTGGATCCTTGATACCGAAGCCGCTAGCCATCTCAATTAATTTTTTGACACTCAAGCCAAAGAACTTAGAGAGTATTCTAAAAGAAATATTTCATCGATTTACATAATCCCCCTTGCAGAGAGTCAAAAAAAACGATTATTTATAATAAAAATATAACTAACACACAATAGTTTAAATTAATCATTTTTATTTACCTAAAGAACAAATAAGATTAAAATATATGTCATAAAAGCAATTTAAATATAATACAAAGGATAAAAACTATGACAACATCTGCAGTAAGTTCAGCGTCTGCCGCTTCTCTTGTTATCGAGGTAGCTCCAGCAGCAAAATTCACAAAAATTAATAAAACCGATTTTAATACTCGCATGAGTAAAATCGCTCAAAAAATCTCTTTAGTTGTATCGAATATACTCGATTCAATTAAAGAAACATTTAGCAATTTTAAAAATTCATTTTCAAATGCAGTTAGTTCTTTAATTAACCGGGTACAAGCCCTCTTCAAAAAAGAAGAAGTTAAAGCAGCTCCAGTTGAAAAAATTGCTCCAGCTCTAGTTGAAGAAGTAGCTGTTGTTAGCCTGCCTCAGGCGCCAGCTCCTTGGTACGCTACAGAATCGCTTAAAGCAAGCGCCCTCTCTGTGAAGGCTACTGTTGGTAGAGTATTTACAGTTGCTAAGGACAAAGCAGTATCAGCAGCCCACTCAATTGTTGACTTCACTAAAGAACATAAAATGGGTCTTGCAGTTGCGGCAGCAGGAGTTTTAACTCTTGGTGGAGCAGGCTACTTTGCTCTCAATACTCTCAATAAATATTCAACACTCATTGGCGGTCCAGTTGCCGGTGCTATCTAATATTTTCTACAGTTAAATAAACAATTTAATTTTTAGAAGCCCCTTTTTTAGGGGCTTTTTTTTTGA
>CAYWDE010000183.1:0-4226 GCA_964456885.1 uncultured bacterium
AGATTTTCTATACATATCCATTCATGCAAATTCAAAGTCTGACTTTGAATTTGCATGAACCGAAAGCAAACAGCTATAAATAAGAGACTTACAAAGGATTTTTCGTTAAAAAAAAGGCAGCGTCATTATTTTGATAATGCTCCCACAAAAAGGGAGCATAACCACTTCTACGTCAAAATGATAACTACGAAGTCGTTCACGATCTAGAGAGAAAGAGGGCTCTCCCCAAGCAATGACATAGGGTTTTAGAACAACCTATAAGACGTTAAAAACCAACAAAATGAGATTGTATGCGCTGCCAACGCACGGTTTCATCAATAACCGTGCGTTGACAGCGCACGGCTTGACCTGTATAATAAATAATAAAGGGAAGAGAGATGGAGCGAGAGATCCTCAAACAAATCATCGCAGATCAAAGGGAGTATGCACCCCCTAAGAATTTTTTTGTTCGCACAGTGACAGAAATCATAAAGGGTTTTGTAGATGATCCAAACATCATCATCCTGAGCGGAATCAGGAGATCCGGAAAATCCACCATTCAACGCGTTTTACAATTAGAATTGGCAAAGTCAGATTATTATTTTAATTTCGACGATGAAAGACTTGTTCAATTCCGGCTGGAGGACTTTCAAAGTCTGCTGGAAGTTCTTATTGAACTATTCGGAATTCAGTCAACTTTTTACTTTGATGAAATTCAGAATATCGAAGGGTGGGAACGATTTGTCCGAAGACTTTATGAGCAGGGGAAAAAAATTTATATCACAGGCTCTAATGCTAGGCTCCTAAGCAAGGAATTAGGGACCCATTTAACGGGTCGATATATTCAATTGGAAGTGTATCCCCTCTCCTTTCTCGAAATTATACGTCATAATTACCCCGAAGCGCTGTCTAAAAAAGCTCTATCGACGAATGATATTGGGATGATCCAGCACCATTTTTCAAATTATTTAAAAAATGGGGGGATCCCAGAGTATATAAAGTTTCAAAAAACAGAATATTTAAAAGACCTGCTCGAAGGGATTCTCTATCGCGATATCATTGCCCGTTACAGAATTCAGGATGAAAAGGCGTTACGCGAAACAGTCTACTATTTAGCCAGCAATATCGGGAAAGAGTTTAGCTATACAAACCTTGCTAAAACTGTAGGTCTAAGCAGCCCTCACACCATCGCAAACTATTGCAACTACCTTGAGCAATCTTATCTCTACTTCTTTGTGAGCCGCTACAGCCACTCCCTTAAGAAGCAAATTCAATACAATAAAAAATGTTACATGATCGACCCCGCTCTGATTCGGATAACCGGGTTTCGTGTGAGCGAAGACAGAGGTCGTCTACTGGAAAACATTGTGTTCCTTCATTTGAGAATGGGAACGAAAGAGATCTACTTTCATAAGGAGACAAAAGAGTGTGATTTCATCTTGAGAGAAGGGAATCAGATCGTTCAGGCGATCCAGGTGACGACAAATCTTTCGGATCCAACGGTAAGAAATCGGGAAATCGAAGGGTTGATCGAAGCCATGGACACATATCACTTACGAGAAGGGATTATCCTCACGGAAAATGAACAAGACACAATCAAGATTAATAATTTTGTGATTTCAGTGATCCCAATTTGGAAATGGCTACTTTATACCCAAACAAGCTGAAGAATCGGTATAATTTTATAGGGGCTTTTTCTTCTTGAACTTGTCGATGCACTCAAGCGCTTTATCGGTGCCGTGGCAGACGACGAGGAGCGAGTTTCGAACAGTGCTTGGATTTGTAAGGAAAACATACCACTATTTCTTACATGAAGAAGAACCAAAAAACGATTCCTGGTTTATACCGCTCGTGATTGGAGAATCGGTTTTTGGAAGGGGTGAAAACGCTAAGAGCCGATTCTTCAATCACGAACGGTATAGAAAATTTTACAATCGCCTATTACAAAATTGGACAGGTGTTTATAACCTTTGATGTGCTCCAGTCTCTAATTGGCTCAAAATAAAAGTGGGTCTGGTCGAAAGATACAAGGATTTCGAAAGAAAAATTTTCTTTTACTGCTTTAACTAATTGTTGTTTATCTGGGTTATTGTTTGAACCTAGAATCGCCTTTACCGCTCGATTATGATTAATGTTTTCTGAAGACGAAAAGATCACTTTAATCACATTGACAAACCAGTCCCAATTAGAAGGGGTAATGATGATCTTTCTCGCCAGTTTTGGCTGATTTTCCCCTAGAAATTGGTACTGGACTTGATAGACTCTTACACTGGAATAAGTGTCTTTTGGGATTGCGGCGAGAATTTTATCGGCAACGACCTCATTTGAGACGGCTGGGTCTGAAATAGATAGCTGTTCGACTAGTTTGAGCTCATCTTCCTGCATCATCCCGCCTTGGAGTCCTAATTGAAGATACAGCTTATTGGTTCCGTCTTTTAAGTGGACTAAACGATGGGTCAGTTTTTTTAAAACGATTTCTAATTGGTTCAGTGGGATATTCTGATAGGCAATATCAGAAACTACCTCTTGGATGTGCGTTAACTCCCCTGTTGAAGGGCAATAGACAGAGAAATGAATTGTTCCCTGGGAAGATTGAGTGGGTAGAAGTAGTGAACTCATGAGGGGTCTCCTGCTAAGCTTTCTCTTTGTAGGTGAATGCAATTAGATGCATGCTTTCAGCATCTTTTTCTGAAAAATTGATTTTCTTAAGTATCTCGGGGGATTCAAAAAAACGGGTTTTATCATATCCCCATTCTTCGGCATGTTTAGGTAATTTTCTCTTCAGTTTTTTATAGATCGCTACTTGTTGTTTGATTCTTTGTTCTATTTTTCCCGTAAATCCTAAAAATGCTTTAACTTGTGACCAACTCTTTCGATTTTCATAATCAATTTGGTCTTGATGTTTTGTAAAATAGAGAAGATCACAGCAGGAAAAAGTGGGATCTCCAGGCAAGATGATCTCTTTTTTTCGAGTTAGCCCAATTCCTTTATATTGGCCTTGTGAAAAGTAGCTCATAGCTAGAGGAACCAAATGGCTATGATCTGGGTTGTAGTACGTCTTTCCTGAATCAGCATCTCTGTATTCATTAGGGTCCGAAGGTTCCAAAAAAGAAATGACCGCTTGAACCGCCTCCATTTTTTCTCTTGTTGCATAAGAGATGGGCTCCACATACGGCACGACTGCCTCTGTCTCTCTATTTTTAGTAGGCAAATCAGAGTTTATAAAAGCTGAATTTTGCGGATCGGAATCAAAGGAAATGGTTGTTGTTTGAATAAATGAAGATTGGAGAGGAGTCATATAAAGCCTCATGTAAAAAATTTACCTTTGAATTTTTGAAGGTCTGCTGAAATGTAAAGCTCTAATTTATTAAATTCCTGGAATGCTTTCCGCATTGCTGCTTTATCTTCTGGTGCATTTGATCCCAAAAAAGCGCAAAGTGCCCTTTTTTGCTCAACTAGAGAGGAAGATTCTGGTTTAAATAAAGCTTGTTTTGTTTGCGCTACAATCTTTATCGCAGCCTTTTTTTGCTCGCCATGGAAAATGTAGCTTACTTTCTGTGCGGAAACACTTATCCCTATGCTGGATGGAACTTTAGATAAAAGATGATCTACAATCTCCTCTGATTTCACATTGCCGGCAATTCCTATCTGCGCGGCCAAATTAATGACTTTAGTACGAAAAGCGTTAGGTGGCCCCAATGAAACGCTTTTAAAATCATCGAATAAGAGTTGTAGGCGTTGGTTGATCTTTTGCTGAATAGCTAATGAGGTGACGAGGTTTTCTCTTTTAAATGGAATTTGCTGCGGCCAATTTTGAGGAATGGACCCATTTGTTAAACGTTGGATAATTTGATCCTTTTCATACATAATAGGATGCGCTGAATTCTCTGTTCCTAACAGAACCAACACGTGCCGGATGGGTTTTCCCGAGAGAGAACAAGAGTATTTTTTCAGCTCCAGATCTTGACTAAATAAACAAGGGATCTTTTGAAGTTGCTGGATGATTTCTGCACCTTGAATCTCCATGATGGCTGCAGCCATTTGAGGATCTACTTTCAGCTGCGGGATTATGGGCTCATCCCCTATCCCTTCTTCTATAGGCACCTCTAAGGCAAGGTTCCCTTGTCCCCTACAGTAATCGATGAGATAAACGAGTTGTCTTTTCCCGAAAGAATAGATTTTGTTTGCTTGTTCCCTATTTTGAACGAGAGTTGCACCCGATTCTAGAACATCTGAGATCTTTTTTA
>CAYWDE010000184.1:0-4205 GCA_964456885.1 uncultured bacterium
TAATTCAGGAGATGTTTTTCACAGAGTGTTATTTCTGGATGAGAGCTTTGTATTGCTTTTCGTTCATGAGATGCTCGAGCTCCTTTGGATAAGTGAGCTCGATACGAAAGAGCCAACCGGTGGTCTCTGCTGTTTTATTGATCGAAGAAGGGTCTATTGAGAGAGCTTCATTCACCGAGAGAATTGTCCCCGAAACGGGAGCGTACACATCCGCTGCCGCTTTTGTCGATTCGAGGACACAAATTTCCTGGCCAGCTCTCACCTTTTGCCCCACTTTGGGGAGTTCGATATAGACGATCTCCCCCAGCTCATTTTGCGCATAATCGGTGATGCCAACGGTCCCCACGTGGTCTTTGATCTGTAGCCATTCATGGGATTCGGAAAAATATTTCATCACTCGTCGTCTTTCAGTAGTTTTAAAGTTCCCCAAGTCGCTGGGTGTTGTTCAATATTGTATTCCTGAGAGGAGACGGCAAAGTGTTGAGGAGGAGCTTCAAATCGGTTGATCCGGTAGGTGAAGCCGATCCGGGAAAAACTTAAGGGATCATATCCATGGAGGCAATGGACCGGAATTTCAATCGAAAGACTATAGGAGTCATCGTTGAGATCGGGAGTTACTTGGAGATCTTCAGGGTGGCAAAGACGGTGGGTGTCTTCATTCCGAAAACGGGTCATTTCACGACCGTAAAAATTTTGTGTCTCTACGGGGAAAAAGACGAAATGGTGGCAAAATCGGGTCACAACCCCTTTTGTCTTGAGATCGCGCGTATCGATAAAAACTTCGATGCTGTCCCCTTTCCGAAAATCGCTTTCAACCACTTTTTGAAATGGGCGATGGACCGCGAAATAGAAGCAGAGCTTTTCAAAATTCCACGCTGTATAGACATCGGCAAATGATTCCTCATCTAATAGATCATTTGTGGAGGGGAGTAGATATCCCTTTTCTGGCTTGAGATTGCCTCTTAAAAACTGACAATCTGCAGTGAGCCCGAAAAATTGTACGGGTGAAAGCGCGGGAAGATCTTCAAACATGCTTATTCATCCTCTTTTTGTATTGGGATTACGATCGCTTGTCTATTTTTAACAACTTGAAGCAACTTTTCAGTCACATAGGCTTTAGCATCAGCGGCCAAAGTTTCTTTGCCAAAGGCAAGCTGATCTAAAATAGGGGCAGGGTTCGTTTTTTTCTCTTGGAGATAGAAGAAAACTACATCGCCATTGTCAGCTACGTATATTGGAGACCAGAGATTAGGGAGCATTAAAAACGCTTGTTCTTTCATCCAATCCTCCTTTGATGTTCTAAGGATCGCTTGTTCTTTTCTTTCAAGCCTAAACTGATCAAGGATCGGATCTTGTCCAGTTCGAACCCAAAGAGAATCTTCTGGGTTTTTCTGCAAGGCAGCTAACGCTTCTTTGCTAGCGGTAACAAACGGGTTTTTCTCTTTAGAAAACTCCCCATCCGTTGCGGGAACCAGTTTAGATAGAACCTCTCGAGCCTCAGCAAATGTGAGTAGCTCTTTATCTTTTACCTTTTCAACGTTTTCAATCCGGTAGTAGATCCCGTCAGAGCGCAAGAGAGGCTCCTCATTGCCAGAAACAGCCCATGTTTTTTCAGTCGCTGGAGCCGCTGCAAGAGCCTCTTCAATCCAGACCGGATTTTGATCAACAAGCTTCTCTCTTGCCCAAAGATCTACTTGCGAGCGCTTGGCTGGTTCTAAACGTTCTAGAACTTTAAATCTTTCTTCTTTATTCGGAGCATCTGAAAGGGAAAACTCCTTTCTCAAAAGGGGCCAATTCGCCTCATTTGTCTCCCACTCCCAAACCTGTTTAATCGAAGGTTTTAGGGCGACTTGCTTTTTGGACACTTCGGCGACTTGAGCTCGATAGGTTCTTCGAACTAACTCCGGGTATTTTTTCTCCACCTCAGCCACTGGCAAAATAGTTGTAGGGAGCACCCCTTTCTCTTTTGGGCAGATCGCTTTTATGTAGAATTGGAGCTCATTAAGATCTTTTGCGCTGTGTACCGAAAGGGGCCAGTGGTAGGCCTGTACAACCGCTTCTTCTTTTGCATAACCGGCAAAATCTTTGTAAGGGAGCCGATCTACAAAAGCGGCAGAGCCTATATCTTGGAAATACTTTCGGAAAAGGAGCACTTTACGCCACACTTCAGAGGCCGATTTCTCATCAAACCCGAGCATACGCAAGTGAGATTGGAAATTGATCTCAGGACTTGCTTTGGCCTCTCTCAGTTTTCCCATCGATTCTTGGAATTGATGGATCAGATCCCCTTTTGCCTCTTCGAGGCTCACCCGATACCCTTTCTCTTCTGCTGCAACGGCCCCATTTAAGATAAACTCAGCAGCTAAATCGATAAAATTATGGCCAAACCAATCGACTGCAGAATGGAAACCGAACAGGGAGAGGTCTTCATAAGAGAGTCTTTGATCAACGGTGAGCCAAGGGTATTGTCTGTGTTGATAAATCAGGATCTGCCGAAGCATTTCAGGCTGGAGTCGATTTTGCAATTGGTAAAGTTTTTCAAGACGGGAGAAAAGAGCTGGATTGATCTCATTTTGCGATTGCAAAGTGGAGATTTCCCCATTCAATCCAGGAACCAGGTGATCCCACACCGTTTTAGCACTTAAAAAGGGGGCGTCTGGATGGACATAAGACTTAAACCGTTTCACCTTTTCTAACCGGCTCTCAAAATCAGATTTTAAAACATCAAAATATTCTCTCACAATGAGGTCTGCCAAGCCGTCTTTGATCAAATCATAACGGATCACCCCATCATTACAGAAGTTGGGAGGGAGCCCTCTCCCTTGAACAGCATCTTCTCGATCGGTCGCGATAAACCTCGAGAGTTTCTGCACTTCAGAAAGCATCATTGGAGAACCATTAATCATTTTCCCAATGGCTCTGTCGGGACGCTCCGGCTCCGCATTTGCGAAGGTGCTAAAAGCCCCGAAAAAGGTGAAAGAGAAAACGACCAAAAAGGTGGTTACTAAAAAGAAATATCGTTGGTACTGTCGAAAAAATTCGAGCATTGAACACTCTCAAGAAAAGCGAACACATCGTATCAGAAGGCTGGTTTGCCAGCAAGTTCGACTCAAAAAATCAGTAGGATTTGGCGAAAATCACTCTATGAGGACTGTGCTCACCAGTAAAGAGGCACTTTCCAGGCTCTGCGGGCAAATGGAGAGGGATACAACGGATCGTCACATTGAGATCTTCTTTCACTTTAGCCTCGATCGCCGGATCGCCGTTCCAGTGGCAAAGAGCAAATCCACCATGGATCTCTTCCCCTTTTGAGGAGAAAAAGTTGTAGAATTCCTGTTGATCGTTGATCTCAACTGTATATTGATCGCGGAATGCGGTGGCTCTTGCGAGTAAATTTGACTGGATCTCCTCAAGCAAAGAGACCACTTCCCCTTCTTTAAAAGGAACTGTTTCTTTGTGAGGCTTATCACGCCGGCACACATTGAGCTGCCCAGCCTCAATCTCGCGGAGGCCGATTTCAAGTCTGAGGGGGATCCCTTTCTTGATCCATCCCCAGGATTTCTCTCCGCCCCGCATATCGCGCGCATCGACGATGACGCGCAAAGGCTGCCCCTGATAATCTATTTTTCGGAGGCGGGTCGCGAGCTCTTCTGCATATTGCATCACCCGTCCCCTAGCCTCTTCATTGTGGACGATGGGAATAATAGCCATGTGAGCGGAAGCGACCCTTGGAGGCAAGATGAGTCCGTCGTCATCGCTATGAGCCATGATCATTGCTCCGATCAGACGGGTTGTTGCCCCCCAAGAGGTGGTCCAACCATATTCCCTTTGCCCTTCCACATTAGTAAATTGGATTTCGCAAGATTTTGAGAAATTCTGCCCTAAGAAATGGGAGGTGCCGCACTGCAACGCCTTCCGGTCTTGGGTCATCCCCTCAATTGTGTAAGTGTGGACAGCGCCGGGGAATCTTTCCGACTCGGTTTTTTCTCCCCGAATGACAGGAAGAGCTAGATATTGGTGGCAAAAATCTGAATAGACTTCGAGCATCCTCTTCGTCTCGATCAGCGCCTCTTCTTTAGAGGCATGAACAGTGTGCCCTTCTTGCCAAAGGAATTCGGTGGTGCGCAAAAACATCCTTGTGCGCAACTCCCAACGGACGACATTCGCCCATTGATTGATGAGAAGGGGGAGATCGCGATAAGAGT
>CAYWDE010000185.1:0-4155 GCA_964456885.1 uncultured bacterium
CGTTCTATTAGAAAATCGTTAAAAATGATCCGGTTTTACCGACATAAACCCTTGCCCCGCTTAATCTCTTACATCTCTACAGAAGTAAAGATTCTCAAATGGAGAGCAGATTCGATGATGAAAAAAGACATCAGTTGGGATTCTCCATTAGGAACGAAAATCCTCCACTCTTCTTAAGTATAATTTTTTGAAATAGAGTCATTTCCCAAAAAAAAGATGTCTCATTTTTGGAACGCCGATCTTGTAGGTGAGCTCTTGAAACGTAATAAAAATAAAAAGCAGCATCAGATAATAGGCTTGGATCGATAAAAAAATGTTCCAGGGAACATGATAGATAAATCTCTCAAGATCTAACTCAAAATGGTCTCCGCCCCCATAGACAAAAGGGGCAAATCGGATCAGAAGCCTCACTAATAATAGAATTACCCAGTACAGTGCCGTTTTCCAGAGAATTCCATAGGCAAGAGGATAAGCTCTGAAGCGATGGATCATCGGCCAGTGATCCGCAACGAGTATAATTTTCGCAATCAATGCGGCTGCAAGGGCCACCTCTGATAGGCGGAAGGATCTTAAATGGCTCCCTTCAAAAAGATAGGTTTCGATCCAGTTAATCAAAATGAAAAAGAAAAGGAAAAAGAGAAACACGGGGAATACATGCGCAATCTCTTTTTTGATCCAAAGAATGGGTCTCATCCTATTGAAAATAGAGGAAAAAGACTTTTTTGACTCTCATATTTTATCGCCCCATTCGGATTCGCGGGCTTGCCGATAAAGCTCTTTGTCTTTCCGAGAAATGGTTTTCTCACCGATTTTCCCTTCAGAAGTGCAAAGAGTGAGCCGGACATGACCCGACTGCTTTAGAGGATGGCGGATGATCCGATTCGAAAAAACGGGGCCTGGAGTTTTGGAAGCGATGAGGTAGCAAAATTTCTCATCTTCATATCCCAATGAGCCCTCTTTCAACATCCGATGGAGGCGTGTTCGCTCCACTCGGGCAGAGAAATGGCACCAATCGGCCCCCTGAATAGGGCAAGCAAGAGCATGGGGACAAGGGGCGATCAGATGGGCTTTTTGATCGATCAGCCGCTGCCTGATTTTCCGCATCAGTTGAAACGCTTTCGGAGTTCCTGGCTCGATGAGTATGAGAAGAGGAACGGCATTCCAACAAGCGTCGATCACCGCCATAGGATCATTGAGCTCTCCTAGCACATAAGCGAGGATTGCTCCATCGGCTGTTGGGATCGGATCGGTCAACGATTTCTGCACCCAATTTGCTTTTTGAAGAAGGGGATAGCCTTCTGCTAACTTTTTACCTAAAGCGATCGCTTCTGGACTTTTTTCAATGAGGGTTATTTTTTCTAAAGAGGGGAAAAGCTCTGAAGCGGCCCAAGAAGCGGTACCAGGGCCTGAACCGAGATCTAATATATGCCCATTTAAAACAATTTGCTTTAGAACTTTGTAGATCGCCGCATAGGTAGCAGGCATCCGGGCCCCAAGATAAGCGAGCCTTTTTGCCTCATCGCTAAAAGGAGAGGTGCGCCCTTCTCTATAGTCTTGAGAGAGGGATTCTCTGGCTTTACGGAGAGCGCTTTGAGGGGTGTTCTCAAGAATACGATCGATCGCCGATTGGAGCTCTTCTGGAAGTTGCATAGGGAAATTATAGCTCTATCTGACTTTCAAGGCCACTTTTGCAGAGAGGCCTGGTTTGAGGCTGAGATCCCCTTTTACAACAGAAATTTTGATCGGAATCGTCGGTTTTTTCTCTGAAAAAGGGAGAAAATCTCTTTTTGAAACGGTTGTAGGAGCTATATAAGTGACCTGCCCCTTTAATTCTTTTTTCGGATAAGCGGCAAACCAGATTTTTGCGGGAGTCCCGATAGAAATCTGGCTGAGTTCCGTTTCGGGGATTTCAGCCTCAATCCAAAGCTGTTCCGGATCGCAGAGAGTGTAGACGGGCTCTCCTAAGGAGAGGCTAGCTCCGAGATCCTTATGCCGTTTCAAAATCACTCCCTGAAAAGGGGCTTCAAAGCTCCCTTTCTTAGCTTCAAGCTCTATTAGCCCCAGCTCTTTTTTCAGAGCCTCCGCTTTGGACAATCCAGTTTCCGATTTGTTTTGCGCCTCGTCCATCAAAGTGAGATATTTTTCAATCCCCTCAGAAGAGACGAATTCCCCTTCTGTCGTGGCAGCTAAGTAAGCCTCCATCGCTTTTCCCATTTGCTCTTTGTCAAATTCGATTTGTTGGCTGAGGGAAGCGAGAGCTGATTTGATTTGCCCCTCTCTTGCTAAAAGGGAATTCCGATCGATAGAAAAGAGGGTTTCCCCTTTTTTAACAAGATCCCCTTCTTGCGGCCCCATTTGGGCAATACGCCCTGCAATATCGCTATAAACAGTGGTTGAAAAGGCGTTAAGATAGGCCGAATCGATTCTGAGAAAAGGGCGAATATTTTGATACCAGTAGACCCCTCCTCCTAAAAGGAGAAAGGCCAAAACAATGATTAAAAAATGGATTGAGAAAAAGGAGCTCCATTGAAGAGAGGGGAGTCTTATGACAATTTTTTTCGGCTCAACGCTTTGCATGATTATTTTTTTCCATTAGGGAAGAAAAAGCAGATTCAAATTTATGGGACGCCTCTAAAAGCATATCGGCCTCTAAAGCGGCTTGATAAATTTCTTCAGAAAGATCTGGAAAAGGGGGGGAAATCCCTTCCCTCTCTTGAATATAGCTTGAAAGATTCTCTACAAATACCGCTTCAGATCTCTCTTCAACACGCATAATTTAAAGAATAGGTTCATCGATGTTTTAAGACAAGGTGATAAAGGATCACCGCTAAAAGCCCAGTTCCTGCCGCAACGAGAAAAGGGGAATCTGTAGAATATTGGAAAGCGATCCCCCCCACAGCGGGCCCCAAGCTCATAGCGAGAGATTGAACCGACTGACTCAAGCCTAAAATTTTCCCCTGCATCTCTCGAGGAGCCGTATTCGAAATAAGGCTTGTACAGATAGGCCACGCCAATCCGCCAAGCATGACACAAGATCCAATAATCGCAAGGACACTGTAAATATGTTTGGGGAAAATAACGAGTGCGCAAAGGAGGGTAAATCCGAAAAGACAGAGCTCAAGAATCCGCATCGCATCGAGTCGATGGACCAGGTGTTTATTTAAATACCCGGAGCCGAGTGCCCAGCAAACTCCCATAAAAACGGCAAGGTCCCCGATATTGGAGCTTGTAAAGGCAAATTTTTCCACCGTGAGGACCGGAATGAATTGAAAGAGGATGATCCAAGAGAAAAGGAAGAGAAAATAGACTGTATAGATCCGTTTAATTTTCTCTGTTTTCAAAGCGATTTTGATATTTTGAAACGATTCGAGAAAATGGAACTTTAAATCTGGATGAGGGACAAAAGTCTCTTTAAATCCAAAAATAATGAGGAGGAAATTCATAAAGGTGAATCCGGCGGCAATCCAAAAAGGGATGTAGGCGGAGAAAGAGGAGCTCAATGTTTTATCAGCGAGCTTACCACCGACAAAAGCGCCCAAAATAAAAGCGAGCCCAGCGATCATCGAAAGATATCCGAAATTTTTCCTTTTCTCCGATTCATTTTCACTTAAATCGCTCGTGCAGCTGAGGCATAAAGTCGCACTGCTCGCAAAAAACCCGGTCATCAGGCGGCTCGTAAAAAGCCAATAGAGGTTATTGATCTGCATGCTGTAGGCGCTTAAAGAGAGGCCAACTAAAGTGAAAAAAACGCTGATCGCGAGCGCTTTTTTTCGCCCATGCTTATCAGCATATTCCCCGATCAGAGGAGCCCCTAAAAACTGTCCGAGAGAAAAAGCCATCAGGAAAAACCCGAGGATCATTGTTCGGGTCCCAGCATCCACTTCAGGAGTAAAAAGGAGATTGTTTAAATCGAGGAAGTAGGGGGCAAAAATAGGGAACACAATCGCCCAACTTAAATTATCTACAAAAAAGGTGAGATAAACAGCGAGGAAAGTGAATTTTTTTCTGACAGAGTTCATGGGGCTAGAGTCCAATTGATCGGCTCTTTACCCACTTTTTTTAAAAACTGATTTGTCTGTGAAAAATGGCGGCACCCTAAAAATCCCGTATGAGCAGAAAAAGGGGACGGATGAGGGGCTTTTAATACGAGGTGGT
>CAYWDE010000186.1:0-3170 GCA_964456885.1 uncultured bacterium
GGGCACGCCGTCAGCGTCCCGTCCCCGAAGTACACCCCCGTCGCCCCCGTCGGCCCAGTCGGCCCAGTAGCTCCCGTGCCCCCTCTAACCCCTTCAGTCCCCGTATGCCCAGTGGCCCCTATAGGACCCGTCGCTCCCGTAGGACCTGTGGCTCCTGTTGCTCCCGTAGCCCCCGTAGCCCCCGCTGCTCCCGTCGTTCCGGTAGGACCTTTGATCCCTGTCGGTCCAGTCGCCCCTGTAGATCCTCTAACCCCTGTTGGGCCGGTCGCTCCGGTCGCTCCTGTTGGACCGGTGCCCCCTGTGGATCCGGTCCCTCCTGTAGCGCTTCGGAGGCCAGTGGCCCCCGTGCCCCCCGTCGCCCCTGTGGGGCCTGTTCCCCCTGTTGCTCCAGTGCCCCCAGTAGCTCCGGTTGAACCTTGGAGTCCTGTCGCTCCTGTTGACCCCGTGGGCCCTGTGGGCCCTGTGACTCCTGTCGCCCCTGTTGCCCCTCCGAGCCCCGTCGCCCCCGTCGCCCCCGTCGCTCCTGTCGTTCCAGTGGGCCCCGTTATCCCAGTTGCCCCTGCCCCCCCTTGAGTGCCAGCAACCCCAGTGGGGCCCGTCGCCCCAGTATTTCCAGTCGCTCCGGTTCCGCCGGTGGCCCCCGTTGAACCTAGGGGGCCATCCCCCCCTGTTGGGCCGGTCACCCCCGTTGAGCCGGTTGGACCTGTCGCCCCTGTTGAACCCGTCGGCCCAGTAGAACCTGTCGCTCCGATCTGCCCGAAGGAACCTGTAGGTCCAGTAGGTCCAGTTGATCCAGTAGAGCCAGTCGCCCCTCCCATTCCGATCGATCCAGTCCACCCCCTCGTTCCAGTGTTTCCGGTAGCTCCAGTAGCTCCAGTAGAGCCGGTAGGGCCTAAAGCTCCAGTAGCTCCGGTAGCTCCGGTCATCCCCGTGGGGCCTGTACTTCCTGTAGATCCGGTGGGCCCCTTTTCTCCCTGAATTCCGGTTCCTCCGGTAGGTCCCGTCCCCCCAATTCCCCCTGTAGACCCGGTATGGCCGGTGCTCCCAGTGCTCCCCGTAGGCCCTGCCGCTCCAGTAGCCCCTGTGGCCCCTGTCGGTCCCGCAGGTCCTCGGGGGCCTGTCGTTCCAGTCACCCCTTGAGGGCCTGTGGTTCCAGTCACTCCTGTGGCCCCTGTTCCCCCTGTTGAACCGGTCGATCCCGTCATTCCAGTAGGGCCGATCATTCCGGTAGCTCCCGTAGCTCCGGTAGCTCCAGTGGGCCCTGTGGGGCCGGTGGCTCCTGTCGATCCGATCTCCCCAGCAGCTCCCCTGGGGCCTGTCGCCCCTGTGGGTCCAGTAAATCCTGTGGGCCCAGTGGGCCCAGTGGGGCCAGTATTCCCTACCGACCCCACTGATCCTGTAGGTCCCGTCGCTCCTGTAGAGCCTGTCGGCCCCGTCGCTCCTGTCGCCCCTATCGCCCCTTCAAATCCGATCGCCCCCGTCGCTCCTGTAGCGCCCGGGTTTCCGGTAGGCCCTGTGGAACCCGTATTTCCCGTTGCCCCTTCCGGACCGATCGCCCCTGTCGCCCCTGTAGGTCCAGTTGTAGCCCCTGCATCTGGGCCTCTAGGCCCAGTAAACCCTGTCGGCCCTGTGGGTCCGGTGGACCCTGTTGCACTGTTCCCTTCTCCGGGTCCGGCAGGACCTGTAGAGCCTGTCGGTCCTAAATCTCCCGGTTCTCCGTCACGACCTGCAGGGCCTGGGGGGATCGGCTTAATGCAGCCGTTAGAGCGGGAGGCTAGGTAGAGGGGATGCAAATAAGAGGGGGGTAAATGGGAGGAAACGGGAAGAGGGGATGCGAATAAAGCTGCAATCAGAAGAGAGATCTGCTGTTTAAGACCCATTTTTAGAGCCCCCTCAATTTGAGAATATTCATCCAAAGCATAGGAGCAGCGTATTGGGTTGTTGTGATAGTCCCAGTTCCAATAACGCTAGTAGCTCCAGCGATCAGTTGCATTGTAGATGGGTTCTGAGAGATCTGTACGATAATGGGCAAAAATATAATTTGCGCGAAACTGCTGCTCGATGTAGTAGCAGAGGTGCCACATTGGAACATTCTTTCTGGGGGAGAGGTGGCTTCTCCATTGAGGACAAGACGAAACGTTCTAGAAGTGCCGCCTCTAGGGATGCTGGCGAATCCGCAAATGATTTGGTAATAACCGGTATCCGCAATTCGGATTGTGTTACTTGATGCGGTTCCTGAAGCCCCTGGTTCCAACAGGGAGATCCGGCTTCCCGCCTTTGCTTGAAAAGCGGTGAAAAAGAGGGGAAATCCAGAAGAGACGCCAATTGTAGCTGTGGCATCCACCCATAGACTGAGGAAAGCGAAATCTTGAAAAAAACCTCTAGGCCCTGTCCCCCCTGTGGCTCCTGTCGGTCCTGTGGGCCCTGGAGACCCTCCTCCCGCCGCCCCTGTCGCTCCAGTGGGGCCTCGGGGTCCAGTGGCCCCTGTGGAAGAAGAGGTTCCTTGAGCTCCGACCCCTCCTCCTCTTCCGATGGCCCCCGTCGCCCCTGTGGGTCCGGTAGAGCCTACCGATCCTTGCGCTCCAGTAGGCCCAGTGGTTCCAGTAAATCCTATAGGTCCTGCTGAGCCGGTAGATCCTGTAGCCCCTGTAGAGCCGGTCCTTCCATAGGATCCTGTGTTTCCAGTCGCCCCGGTTGGGCCAGTTGCTCCGGTTGGCCCAGTGGGGCCTCTAGTCCCAGTCGGTCCTGTAGAACCTATATTCCCGGCGGCTCCAGCAGGGCCGGTAGGGCCCGATAGACCGGTCGCCCCCCTAGTTCCCGTGGGCCCCATTTGTCCTGTTGCTCCAGTGGACCCTGTAAATCCGGTGAGCCCCGTCGCCCCAGTCGCCCCTGTAGGCCCCGTCGCCCCAGTGGCTCCGGTTGCCCCTGCGGCTCCTGTAGCCCCTGGAATTCCAGTCGCTCCAGTCGCCCCTGTAGGCCCAGTCGTTCCGGTAGATCCAGTGGCCCCAGTGGTTCCTAATGTTCCAAATAATCCGGTAGCCCCGGTAGGTCCAGTCGGCCCAGTCGGCCCAGTCAACCCAGTCGCTCCTCGAGGCCCTGCAGAGCCGAAAGTTCCAACATCTCCTGTTGGACCGGTAGCCCCTGTTCCTCCAACGCCTCCCGTCCCTCCT
>CAYWDE010000186.1:3180-4154 GCA_964456885.1 uncultured bacterium
CTGTCGATCCGTCAGCCCCTCTAGTCCCAGTCGCTCCTGTAGGCCCTGTTGATCCGGTGGCTCCAAAAGGACCTGTCGCTCCTGTCGCCCCCGTTCTCCCATCAGCGCCTGTAGGCCCTGTAGCCCCTTTGATCCCTGTAGCCCCTTTTAATCCTGTGGGCCCTGTGGCCCCATCGGCTCCAAAAGACCCTGTTGATCCTGTCGCCCCAGTTGCCCCTGTAGCCCCCGTAGTCCCTGTAGCTCCTTCCCCTCCAGCTATCCCTGCCGCTCCAAATGGTCCAGTCGCCCCTGTGAATCCTGTGGAGCCAGTCGCCCCAGTTGGACCTGTAGGTGCATTAGAATTCATTGGACCCATAGTTCCTGTTGGGCCTGTAGGCCCCCTTTCTCCTGTACCCCCCGTATTTCCTGTACTCCCCTCAATCCCTAGCGATCCAGTCGCTCCCGTTGAGCCTGTAGCCCCCTTAGTTCCAGTAGGCCCTGTGGCTCCAGTTGCCCCCGTATTTCCGAACGATCCGGTAGGTCCTGTGGCCCCCGTTGTCCCTTTTGGTCCTGTGGCTCCAGTGGCCCCTGTGGCCCCAGTAAATCCGACATAGCCTGTGGCTCCCGTAGCCCCCGTAGCCCCCCTCATCCCTGTGGCTCCTGTGGGTCCAGAAACCCCTGTACTTCCTAAAGCCCCTGTAGGTCCAGTAGATCCCGTAGGTCCTGTGACCCCGGTGGGTCCTGTCCCTCCAGTTCCTCCAGTTCCTCCAGTCGCCCCAGTAGGCCCGGTCGCCCCCTTAGGCCCAGTCGATCCCGTAGGTCCAGTAGGTCCAGTCGCTCCAGCAGCTCCAGCGGCTCCCGTAGCCCCCGTTGCTCCTTGGAAGCCTTGCGGGCCCGTTGCCCCTTGGCCCCCCTTAACCCCTACCCCTCCTGCAGTTCCAGGAGCTCCAGTGGAGCCGGTAGGCCCCGTGGCTCCCGCGGATCCAGTAACCCCC
>CAYWDE010000187.1:0-4114 GCA_964456885.1 uncultured bacterium
TATTTTTTATTTCAAAAAATATTTTTATTGCTTCATCATTAGAATCTATTAAAATAAGGTTTATGATTAATTTTAAATACAAGTAAGCATATCTACTCCCAACATCAGCTGATTTTTTATAATAGATGTATGCTGTGAACAAGTGGCACCACAGCTTTCTACAATTTTTTTATACTCAATAAATAAAATATCACAATCTTTTTGTGCTGTGTCACCGGTTTGAGTGCTGTGAGGACGATATCGACAATCCGATCGGGATGGAGCTTAAGCTCTTCCCCCATAATTTTCCTAGCCGCTTTTAAAGAGAGGGGGAGGATTTTTTTCTGGATATCTTCCCTTAGATTTCTCAATTCTTCATTGATCGCAAAAAGGTGTTTATTCAAAGAGGTGAGCCCCTCTTGGAACCCCTCTTCAAAGGCGAGTTCTTTGATTTTTTCCGCCTCTTTTGTTGTCTCTTGTCTGAAGGCAGCAGCATCTTCTCTCACCGCTTTTAAGATCTCGTTGGCACTTTCCAAAGTGCTGAATTCGCGGGCTGGGATCACTTTTTCATTGCCTGCAATCCGCACCTCTTTGCCAGAAATTAAGGAAAAGAATTTTTTCATATTTCTACTATTTGTCTTAAGATCGCATCGGTTACCCCGTGGATCGGTTCTTTAGCGCACAGTTTATGGAGGGCGTTTCCTCTTCCGATGTCTAGTTGATGGCAGATATACCAGATAAAATCGGGATTTTGTCCAGATAAGCCAGCCCCTAAACGGACAAGACCCCGTTTGTGCAAAAGAGTTCGGAGCGACTCCTCAGAGCCATCCCATCTCTCTATCCCTAGTTTGCCTAAGGTAAATGGGTCTTTATGAGTCATAGCGGTTTTGAGGAATTTTCGTTCCTCTTCTGTTAAAAGAGAGTAGATTTTTTTTAGGATTTTTGTCTCCACAATTTGCCTCAATTCAGCCGCTAAGTCATGGAGAGAGAGGAGATCGATCAGATGGGTCAGCTCTTTTTTCGTATAGTTCAGGAGGTGATGGAGCGGCGATGAGGGTAAATAGTCGATAGGTAAAAGGCGATCTTGAGGTCCTAAAAGGCTGTCGAGCAGAAGCTTCCGTAAAAAAGATCTCCCCACTTCACTCATTTCTGTTCCATTGACCGAAAGGGTTAAAGTTTTGGCTAAATTTTTAGCGGCGTAGGGGTTAACGGCAGACAAAAATAACTTTTGCTCTATTTCTGAATAGGTTTTTAAGGTGGGTAAAAACCAAGACCAGTGGACCTTTTCCAAAATATTCCCGTTAAAAAACCGGTCGGGTTTGACCTCTTCTGGAAAATTAGGGAGAAGCTCTATCTCGTGGAGCTCCTCTTTAGGTAAAAATCGCTCCAGCGCCCTTTTTTTCTGCGGTTCGCATCGGCTTAAAAAAGCCTTGAGAACCATTTTTGCCTTTGGCTCGCTAGGTCGTCTCAATTTTTAAAGTCCTGGTGGAGGAATGTCTGTAGGGGAAGCTCCAGCCTCTTCTTTTTTTACTCGCATCAAGGGATAAAATTTGTAGAGTAGCCAACCCGTTCCTGCAGCTAAAAGGAGGAGAAGGATGATGAATGTGAAAAGGATAAAGCGGAATCTTCCTAAAGAGGCTTTGGGTAAAACAAGCCCCCAAATCTTCACATATGCTTGGAGCGAATGCTTCCCTCCGATCATCTCCGACTCAGGCTGAAGGGTGATATCGGCTAAACGGGCCCGGTCAGAAATGACAGAGACATCTTCAAAATTTAAACCGTTGATGCTGCCCGCCATCAGCCGTTTGATTTTCACTTCCATATGGCTGTTTGGATCTTCCATCACCCCTTGGTGTTTGACATAAACGGCTGCCGTTGTCTTAGGGACTGGGGTTCCAGGAGCGAGCGTTAAGTCGGAAGGGGGGAAAGAAATCTGGACATCGGCATCTAGAACCCCATCCATTTTTCGGATCGTATTTTTTAGCTCTTCTGCAAGGCCCGCTTGGTAACGGATCGTCTCTTCCCTATCTGAGGAGACAAGCCCCCCTCCTGCAAAGAGGGTGAGAAGGTTGGTTCCTTGTCTTCTAGGCAACCCATACCGATTGAGGAGCGCCATCGCTTGAGTTGTCTGATCGCTTGCTACAGCAATATTGTATAAATCGACCGCATTCGCGGCGGCGGTATTCGAACTGGGGGCAACCATTTTTTGAGCAGCGATCCCTTTAGAGGCGAGGAAGACGATGATCTCATTGGCATCCCGTTCATCGATGTTACTGACGATCGATTGATCGGTTGAACAGCTGGCAAGCAAGAGAAGAAAAAAGAATTTTAAGAAATAGTTCTTCATAAATTTCACACCCTGTCTCAGTTATACACTGAAGGGATTTGTGGTTCAATCTCCACTTTTTTCATCCATTTAGTGTTGTTTTCAATTCCGTTCAAAAGCCGATTCTTGAATTACGAAGGGTATAGACGCTCGAGATTTTCAAAAATTTGATCGTGAAGAACTAGCCGCGCATTTGCAAAATGGACAGACCCTGCATAAGAAACAATCCATTTCTCTACAATATTTAATTCAAGTGAACTTAGCAGATTTAATTGAGGTGAGGTTAAATCGGCAGGTGTTGTTTTAACTTCAATAGCAATGTATTTTTGATTGGGAAGTCGAACAAGGAAATCTATTTCTACTTGGTCTTTAGAACGGATGAAATAGATTTCAGGCTGGATGCCTCGATTGGTAAAAAATCGGCTGATTTCTGACAACGCTAGATTTTCTAATAAATGTCCGAAATAGGGGCTCGTGAGCAACGGCTCAAATTCGCTCCATCCTTGCAATCTTACGGCGAGTCCCACATCTTCTAAGTAGATCTTCGGGGTTTTAATTAATCTTTGATTGAGATTTGTATAGTAGGGTTGAAGGATGTGGACGATCCCATTTTGCTCTAAGAGGGACACCCAAGATTGGACTGTCGTTGTATCGACCCCGATATTTTTGGCAATATCCGAGTAATTTAAAAGCTGTGCTGCTCGGGCAGCCAAAAGCTGGAGCGCTTTGCTAAAAGCTGCTTTTTTCTCAATGCCGGCTGCGGCGACAATGTCTTTTTCAATAAATGTTGTAATGAAATCATTTAGAAATTGCACAGGGTTTAGCTCTGGGGCGATGTGTAGCTCAGGCCACCCGCCACGCATCAATAGAGTGCGCAAAGAAGGGGGGTGGGGAAAGGCGTTTTTTAATTCATGAAGAGAGAGAGTATTGAGCTGAAAATAATTAGCTCTTCCTGCAAGAGATTCACGCACTGCATTTTGTAAAAGAGTCTGATTAGAGCCTGTGATCCACATATCCAGCGGGAAAGCGATATCTGTCTCTTGCCGTTTTCTCCGTTCTATATCAATTCTCCGTTTCAGTTCTTGGAAAATTGGAGGAGCTAGTGTGGCTTCATCCAGAATGAGGGGACCGGTAAATTGTTCAAAAAAAAGATGGGGGTTTTCTTGGGCCAAGGTTCGGATCCCTAGATCATCAAAAAGGATTAATTTGTGTGTTCCTAAGTGGTTTAAAAGAGAGGTCTTCCCAACCTGTCTTGGGCCTCTCAATATTTTTATAGGAAGGGTTACGGCTTTGGAGCGGTTTAAAAATCTAAGAAAATCCCGTTCTATCCACATATTGGCTATTTTAGGATATCAGCCAATAATAGCCAATAGTAGTTTTAAGTTCCTTAAGATTAGAAATTTATATTATTTTATCCTCCGGAAAAAACCAATTTTCATTTGACAAGCCAGGAGGGGCAGTTCCCAAAACGTTTTCGGAAAAAATCAAAAGCACCCGCACATCCCGCTTTCAGGCGCCGATTTTTTTCTTTCCTGTCTGGATTGGGACTAAAGAATTGGATCGTCGATTTGAGAAGGTAGTGGCGAACCATTTTCCAAATCTCCGGGGTGATCACTTTTTTATAGAGATTTCTCTTCTCTTCGGGGGTGCAGTTCCTCTCAATCCAAAGGAGACGGCTCCGCCACCAGAAATAGTGCATATGGGGCTTCCCTCCAGTGAATGAGGAGGAGACCTTATGCCAGATCTTTGCCTCAGGAGCGGTCCACACTTCAAAGCCAGCTTTTTTCGCCCGATAGCAAAAATCGGTCT
>CAYWDE010000188.1:0-4109 GCA_964456885.1 uncultured bacterium
CAATCGGAAATATCTAGAAATTTTTGTCTCGTTGCCTAAGGAGTTCGGCAGATTTGAGCACGAGGTGCGCAAATGGGCGACCGATTCCGTTTCCCGGGGCAGCGTCTCCATTCGCGTTTTTTTCCTCCCGACAACGAATGCCGTTGAGGGGCTTCTCCCCGATGTAGAGGTGTTAAAGAGCTTAAAAAAAGCGTGGGTGAAAATCGCACAAGAGATGGGAACCGATTCAAAAGAGATCACCCTCCCCTTCATTATGCAGCATCTCCCAATCCAACCGAAGCAAGATCTCCTAACAGATGAAAATCTTGAGTCGCTCCAAGAGTGTGTAAAAGGGGCTCTAAAGGCGTTAGTCGCAATGAAGCAGACCGAAGGGAAAGCGTTAGCTGAAGATCTCTCCGCTCGCCTTAAAGAGCTGGAGCGGATGATGGATGAGATTGAGACGCACGCTCCCGATGCGACGAAAAAAATGCGCCAAAGGCTCTTTGAAAAAATGGAAGAGATGCAAAAGTCTGGCCCCGAATTAGAAGAGCGGCTTCTCCGCGAAGTGGCTCTCTATGCGGAAAGGGTCGACACCTCCGAAGAGATCACCCGTTTTAGAAGTCATGTGGCCCAATTTAAAACCTTTCTCAAGGGGAGCCTTGGTGGACGGAAGATGGACTTCCTCATTCAGGAAATGGGGCGGGAAATCAATACGATCGGCTCTAAATCGATGGAGGCAAAAATTGCCCATCTGGTTGTAGAAATGAAAAGCGAACTTGAAAAAATCAGAGAACAGGTACAGAACCTCGAATGAAAAAAGGGCTTATTTTTGTCATCAGTGCGCCTGCTGGCACCGGCAAAACCACCCTTGTTCGGATGCTTCAGGAGGAGTTCCGTCACGTTGTTGAAAGCATCTCTTACACAACGCGTCCCCCCCGTTCCAATGAAGTGCCCGGGCGCGACTATAATTTTATCTCTGAACATGAGTTCAAAGAGAAGATCAAAGAGGGGGAGTTCCTCGAATATGCCCAAGTCTTTAACAACTACTATGGAACTTCGCGGAAATTCGTTCAAAATCAGCTCGACAAGGGGAAGCATGTCACACTTGTCATCGATACCCAAGGGGCATTACAGCTCATCGAAGAGCTCGATGCTGTTTTTATTTTCATTAGCCCCCCCAGTTTAGAAGAGCTCCGGGCCCGTCTTTGCCGCCGTAAATCGGAGACAGAAGAGGCGATCGAGACACGCCTCTCCTGGGCGGAAAAAGAGATCGCCCTGTCGGTCAATTACGATTACCATATCGTAAATGACAACCTGAAGACCGCTTATGAGGTGCTCCGTTCGATTTTGATTGCTGAAGAGCATAGAAATCGTTAAACTATTCGTCATACAGTAAAGGGGTCCTATGTCTGAATTTCTCACTACAGAAAAAATTCGCAAGAAGTTCAAAAATAATTTTGATCTTTGCAACTTTTCGATCAATATTGCCCGCAACACAATTATGAGCGGAAATCACGCTACTCTCGATGAACTGCTCGCGATTATCGATAAGAGAGCTTCCGAACCTCGTGGCTGAAAAAATCCTTATCACATCGGCGCTCCCCTATGCGAATGGCCCTCTCCATTTTGGCCATATCGCAGGCGCTTATCTCCCAGGGGACTGCTATGCCCGTTTTGAGCGTCTTAGAGGCAATGATGTCCTCTACATTTGCGGCTCGGACGAACATGGGGTCGCCATCACCCTCAGTGCCGATCTAGCAGGACGCACCCCGAAAGAGCACGTCGATATTTTCCATGAGATCAACAAAGCTTTTTTTGATCAGCTCGAGTTCTCGTTCGACCACTACAGCCGGACCACTTGGCCGGGCCATGTCCCTACTACCCAAGAGTTTTACCATGCCCTCAATAAAAAAGGTTTAATTGAGGAGAAGACAGAGAACCACCTCTATTCTGAAAAAGAAAATCGGTTTTTAGCTGACCGTTACGTCGTCGGCACCTGCCCTAAATGTGGCTATGAAGAGGCGAGGGGAGATGAGTGTCAAAAATGTGCCAGCTCCTATGAGGCGACAGATCTCAAAAATCCCCGCTCTAAACTCACCGGATCTCCTCTGATCCACAAACCGAGCAACCACCTCTATCTCCGTTTCGATAAATTTAAAGAACAGCTCTCTTCCTGGATCAAACAGAAAAATTGGAAAGAGAACGTCGTCCATTTTGCGATGCAATATATCAACGATCTCAAGCCCCGTGCCATCACCCGCGATTCCGATTGGGGAGTCCCAGTTCCTGGCTATCCGAACAAAGTATTCTACGTCTGGTTTGATGCGCCAATCGGTTATGTATCAGCCACCCAAGAGTGGGCCCATAAGATCGGTAAACCAACCCGCTGGGAAGACTATTGGCTCAACCCCAAGTGCAAACTCGTCCATTTCATCGGCAAAGACAACATCCCTTTCCACGCTGTCTTTTTCCCCGCTATGCTGATGGGACAAGATAAGCCCTACAAACTCCCAGACGAGGTCCCCGCTAATGAGTTCTATCTCTTAGAAGGGCGCCAATTTTCCAAATCGGATGGTTGGACCATCGACCTCCAAGAGTTCTTCACCAAATATACACCAGATCAAGCCCGCTACGCCATTGCAGCCAACGCTCCAGAAAATGCCGACTCTGAGTTCAGTTGGAAAGATTTCCAAATGCGCTGCAACGCTGAGCTCCTCGGAAAATTTGGCAACTTTGTCAACCGGGTCCTCGTCTTCGCAAGGCAGCACTGCGGAGGGAAAGTCCCTAAACTAGGACCCCATAACGGTCAGTTCTTAAAACAAATGGACGATCTAGTCCATTCAAGCGCTGAGAGCTATCAAAAATTCCACTTGAGAAAAGCGTGCCAAACCCTCATGGAGCTAGCTCAAGCCGGCAACGCCTACTTCGATGCGCAGAAGCCATGGGCTTTGGCTAAAGATCCAGCAAAAAGAGAAGAGCTCGACACAGTGATCGCCCTCAGCATCGAGTGCATTAAAAACTTAGCCCTCCTCGCCTCTCCTGTCATCCCCAAAACAGCTGAGAAGATTTGGCATATGCTTGGCTACACGAGCACCCTGGCTAAAGGAAACTGGCAAAAGATCTACCAAACGCACGTCCCCACCTCGCAGAAATTCGGCGAAATAGAAATCCTTTTCCGCAAAGTGGAAGATGAGGAGATTGAAGCTCAAATCCAGAAACTTGGCGAAAAAGTGAAAAAGGAAGCTCCTATGACCGCAACGACCTACGCACCCCTCAAAGCCCCCATCTCTTACGATGATTTCGCCAAACTCGACTTCCGCGTTGCCCAGATCCTCGAAGCGGTCAAAGTCCCCAAATCGAAAAAACTCCTCAAACTCCACGTCGATCTCGGTTTTGAGAAACGGACCATCGTCTCCGGCATCGCCCTCGCCTACGAGCCTGAACAGCTGATCGGCCGCAAAGTGGTGATCGTCGCAAATCTCGCCCCCGCCACCATCATGGGGATCGAGAGTCAGGGGATGATCCCCGCTGCGAGTCTAGAGTCTCAGCTTGAGTTGCCTCACATTCAAAACCTGGCCCCTGGTAGCACGGTCTCTTAAATCTCTTTGTCAGCCGATTTCACCTTTTTATCCCAATAAAAACTATTTTATAATCATTTTTAAGCAATCTTTTGTTTTTTTAAAATTAACTTCTGTATAATTTTTGTGATTTAATGGTGGAATAGAGCCGTGAGCATTTCTGTTAATTCAGTTCCTTTTAATCGAATACAAAAAGATACCGATTGTTTGAATTGCAGAGATCCAATTCAAATGACCGAAGATACAGCTAAGAATTTGTCTTATTTGGATTTAGCGAGTAGGCCTAAATATGTAGTGCACCCCTTGAATAATCGGTTGTATGGAGCTTGTCATGGCTGGTGCTTCACGAACTGGGTTAGATCGGAAATAGGGAATGATAGAGATCCAAGATGCCTCCATTGTAATCAAGAAATCGATCGTTTGGATGGGAAATTGATCCGTCCTCTTTTTAGAGAAGAAGAACTGGATCTTGCACTAGAGGCATTTCTGGAAATGGTGTTTAATCCGCCTCGCATTGTGGTGTTAATCAGGGATGAAAGAGCCTCTGTTGAA
>CAYWDE010000189.1:0-4087 GCA_964456885.1 uncultured bacterium
AAGGACTTGGGAAGCGTTAGTCCTTGGGACAATTCCAATTGTGGAACACAGTTTTTTAGACCCTCTATTTGAAGAATTACCTGTTTTAATCATCCATGACTGGACAGAAATCAACCTCCCTTTTTTAGAAGAGCAGTATCTCCTCTTGAAAGACCTGAGGCACGATAAGCTCTATTTTGACTATTGGCATGATCAGATTGCAGAGGTGAAAAAACGGGTCCAAAACAGTGATTGGCCATTTGCGAATTGGGAGGCGACCCATCTCCCTTTGGAGGATTTAAAAACTTTCGACCAAATTATAAGGGAAAAAGGGAAAGGGGTTCATCTTATTTATAAAGGATTTTTATCTACGGCCCACCCCTTTCAAATTGCCTCTTTTTCCCCATCGATCTCCTCACTCCAATTGTATGATGCGTGGTTTGATCCAGAGACCTATCAGCGCGTTTATTTCCAAACCCAAGATCCGCTCGAAATTGCTCAGTTAGTGCGCGCTTCATCTAAAGTTTCTCTCCTCAAATCAGAAGATGATTTCGAGCACCACCTCCTAGAAGCTGATGCCCTGTTTCTCGATTTTTCTTACTATAGGCATTCCCTCTATTTGAAGCACTTTTATCAGAGCATCATTGGGGATGACCATTTTCGACATAGTTTACAGAGGGATTTGGGGCGTGTTTACGATCGCCTCCGGCCAGGAGCTATCCTTTTTGGGAATCGGGCCGATGATCGGTATGTCTCTGAATGCTTAGATCGCTTTTCTAAAGCTAGAAAAATCGAAATCAGTAAAAGAAAAAACTTTTGGGTGATCAAAAAAACATGAAAAAAACTTTTTTTTTATTTCTAATTGGACTCCAACTCTATAGCGCAGATAGTTTACAAGAGCAGTATGAGAAGGGGTGTTCTCAGCCATCGGATATCAATGAACACCTACCCCAGCTCCGAGAGCTTGCTAAAGAATGCCAATCTGTTACTGAACTTGGAGTGAGGGGAATGATCTCTACTTGGGCCATCTTGCAAGGGCTATCTGAAAGCCCCTATATTCCCCATTCTTATAGGGGGGTTGATCTAGTTTGCCCACCTTTAAACACCTTCTATTTAGCAAATAACTTAGCTGAAATGCATCAGATCTCTTTTCAGTTTATAGAGGGAAACGATTTCGATATTGATATTGAAAATACAGATATGCTCTTCATCGATACTTGGCATACATATCGGCATCTTACTTATGAATTAGAGAAATTTTCTCCAAAAGTGAACAAGTTTATTACAATGCACGATACAAGTGATCCCTATGGAACAGAAGATGAACCCTTTTATGTAGGAGTTATGCCAGAGTACCCATCCCATATCAACCCTCATAAAAAGGGGCTATGGATGGCTGTAGAAGACTTTTTACTGGGGCACCCAGAATGGCGATTAAAAGCACGTTATCTTAACAATCACGGGTTTACTGTTCTTGAGAGAGTATTGAAAAGAGAAAGGGGGAAATAATGGGGTATAAACATTCCCTATTTTTTTGTTTAATTTTTCTTTTCATGGCCCAAGAACTCTCTGCTAAAGTGCGCTTCCTTACTTTTCAATTTAATCGACCCGAATTTCTTGAATTGCAATTAAAATTATTAGAGAAGTTTGTGGAAGATGATTATGAAGTGATCGTCTTTGATGATGCGATTTATCCTTCTTTAGAAGAGGCGTTCAGGAACATTTGTGAGGAAAACAAAATTCAGTATGTCCGTTTTCAGCCTGAATGGCACAAAAGCGACCCATTGAATGAGTATGTTTATCAGGTATTTCAAGATCCCAATCTAGAGACTTTTTTTGTATTTGGCCCAAATCGGGAAGTAACTATAGAGGGGATTTCTAGACATTCAAGCATCCGTCATAACCATGTGATCCAATATGCGTTGGATCATTTCGGATATGATCACGATGATATAGTTGTGATTCTTGATCACGACCTATTTCCTATTAAATCGGTAAGTATTCGGGAATTATTAAAAAAAGAGCCTCTAATCGGTATAAAAATTGATTCTGATCACCCCTACATATGGGTCCCTTTTGTCGCTTTTTCTCCGAAACGGCTTCCAGATGTTAAGGAATTAAAATTTCACTGCGATCGGATTAACGGCTATTTTCACGATACAGGAGCCCACACCTACTACTACTTAAAAAATCATCCAGAGGTCTCCTATACGACTTATCCTCGCGTTCTTGATAGAACTTTTTATCATTTGCCCGCAGAAGCTCTGAAAGCATCGGGATTTTTTCAGGAAGAGATCGACTTAATTAAAGATATGCCATGGTCCGGTTGCATTGAGTTTTACGTCGACTATCACTTTTTACATTATGGTGTGGGCTCAGCCGATTTTCATCCGATTAAACAAGCAGGGGTTTTAAAATATTTAGAAAAAATCTTAAAAAGATAGGTTCAGAGCCCCTTAAGTTTTTGTTGCAGATTGTGCACTTTCTGTTCCCAATAAGGGAAATAGAGTTTATCTCTAGACCAGTGTTTCTTTTTGAATTCAGCTAGTTTTTCTTCTAAATATTCAGGGGTGAGTTCATACCAATCTTGAACGATAAGGACAGGAAGATCTTCGTATAAAGGGTTTAATGTATTGCTTAGAACAATCGGATAACACCCAAACAAAAGAGCTTCCCATGTGCGGTGACAATCGAGGCCTCCCCCTGGGGGGCTGAGTACAAAGACAGATCGGCAAAGATCTTCCAGGTATTCGGCATAAGATTTACGGGTTTCTTGCTTTACTCCCATTAAAGTACAGTAATTTGCGCAAGGAATTCTATTAGGGGATACAGAAAAATTAGCATAGAGGAGAATCGGCCTCTCCCCATTTTGCAGAGCTTTAGGGAGAATGCAATCGATCAGGAGATCGTCGCCGTGGGGCCAATAATTACTGGCTAAACCGATCGGCATCGGGATCAATTTTTCTGTGGGGGCTCGATCGATATTTTGTACAAACCAAGCAGCCACTTTATCGCTTTCGAGAATGAAACCGTAAGGTCCGGGTACTGGCATATCCCCATTATATCCATAATTTCCTGTAATCAGAATCACTTTGTCCTTCAGAAGGGGGAGGTATTCAGCTGCAAATTTTTCTAAACAGTTATATTCGACAAATAGAGTATCTCCTAGCTCTACTTGTGCAGGATCAAAGGTTGAATAAGTTTTTTTCCCATAATCGGGATTTGTCAGTTTCCAATCGCAAAAATGCCACCACGTATATCCTGAATTGTAGGGGTAACTTGACTCATGATGGATAGAAAAAAGGGAGGAGATATAGAGGAGCGATAAGACGAATTTCATAATGTACCTAAATTGGAAAAAAAATTATACTTTCCCACTCGGAATAAATCCAAGTCAATCTATGAGAATTGTATTTCTTCTCTTAGTGATTCCTTTCTTAACTGCATATGAAGATGAGGAGTTGAAGTGTTTATGGGAGCAGGTGTCAGATATCTATCACCCTAGACTCGAAGATTTTCAGTTGATACAAGATTATATCATGTATGGGAAAAGGCCTTATCTAGATCCCTTGCGAGATATGGCAAAAAATGAAACGCAAAAAATGAGGGTAAATCGAATTTGCGATTTTCAATTAATAGGTCCCAATAATGAGATGCCTGTTTTTGAAATCCATCGACTGAATGAACATGAACAAACGAATCACCGCTGTGTCCTAATTTTCGCTTCTTATAATGAAAGAGATCTCCCTTATCCTGAATACGCAAGGAATATTATTAAGGAATTAAGCCTTGTTGGATATAGTGGACATGTTTTAATGCGAATAGGGGGGTTCCCTAACTTAAGCCAAGGGAGCCTTAAATATTGTTATGTCCCTTATGCTTTTAAAGTGGCGTTTTTTCAAGAAGCTAGATCTCTAGGGTATAAGGAAATTCTTTGGGTTGACTGTGCGATGCATCCGCTTCGAGACCTTGAAAATATTTTCTTTAAAATTAAAAATACAGGGTGTTTTTTTATCTCTCCCGGCCCTTCAGATAGCACCTATTTTCTCAAGGTGGAGTGCTCCCCTCAGAAATAGGACCATCTAGCTTGCCCTAACTACTAGGAGTA
>CAYWDE010000190.1:0-4076 GCA_964456885.1 uncultured bacterium
GGGATATGGATAGTTTTTCGAGGGAAGGCCTTTACCAAGCGGGGTAGGGATAGAAACTGGCAAGAAAGGCGCAAGTTTTGGCAACCATTCGCACTCTTTTTCTATAGCGTCTACGGCCCATCCAATACGTGGCAATCGAACGACCATTTCACTGCCAAGTCGATAGAGAGCATTATCTGTTCCTGCCGAAGGTACTGATTTCAGTGGCAAATTAGCCCAACGAGGGAACTGCTCTGCAAGTAATCGTTGAACCAGTGCTTCATCAATGTGAAATTCGTTTTCATGCATTTTAGCCATGGAATTTTTTTATCCTCAGAGTTTTCATAAGCCAAAGGATAAGATCGTCGTCTAATGGATAAGTTTGTCCAGGAACAGTGGGTTGACCTTTATAAGTAATGCCATTGCCATCAGGGACATATCCCAATTGGAAGTAAAGCTTTTGCGCTGGTCCATAGTCTCCATATAATCCGACTCCAATTCCAATTTGCTGATAACCTTCTTGGCTTGCAAGCTTTTCGAGCCATCCGATTAAAGCAGTTCCAAGACCGTGCCTTCGGTGATCTTCATCGATCCAGATGGCATTGATTTCTGGGATGTTCTTGTCTGCAAAGAAAGAAGATTCTGGTTTTCGTAGTAAGCTGCCATAGCCAAGAATTTCATTGTCGTTTTCTAACACTGCAACCGTGCGAATATTATCTTGTTGCTCACGATAATATGTGTCCCAGAGGACTTTAGTTTTCTCTGGGGTAGACCAAGGAAAAGAATATCGGCTGACTATTTTTGCAATATCATGTGCATTCATGGGCCGAATCAGATTTTTAGCTGACGCTTCTATGAGATGGGAAGGACATAAAGCAAGGGACTTAATCTTTTCAACATTTTCACTAATGCTTGCTTGATGTGTATCTATCTCTAGGTCATAAGAAGCATCAACATGTACTTTATGAAACTGTCCTCTTGCTGATCCTGGGATGCGATTACCACGTTCTTTTTCTCTCTGTTCCAAAACAGCAAGGGGAGCATTTACCCCAACCCATAAAACTGGAAAATCTTCTAGCGTTTTCTTCCATTCATCAAGTTGCTGTTTGCCAAAAGAGACATCATCAATAACAATACGATGACCCATTTTGGCAAGTGCGAGGACGACCTCTTGGAATGTCTTGCCTATCTTTTGGGCATAAGGGCCTGCTTGTAGCTCCTGAATAGGATTCCCAGCTGTATCCACACTCTTCTTCCAGCTATATCCAAGAGGAGCTTCTCCTCCAGTCCAATCATTGATTTTATCAGGCATCCATCCAATGATTTTATCAATCCCAACATGTAAAAATGGCTCTTCAAATGCATGTTGCAGTGCCTTTGCAAGTGTCGTTTTGCCACTACTTGATGGTCCGTTCAAATAAATGATCTGCGCAGGCTCTGTTTTCATACGAAAAATCATAGCATAAGTATTCAATCAGAGAGAATGAAAAAGGGCAAAAACAGGAACTGGATTTTAAACATTGCCCAGAGATAGAAGAACTTTGTGCAGAGATGCCCATGCATCTTTAAAGGTGCTTTCGTTTTTCGTGTTAATCAAAGCATCTAAAGCTTCTAAGGCATTCTTTTTTGCTTCAATAAAGGTAGTAGCTCTTGAATCTCCAAGATTTAGGGGAATTTTTTTAAACTTCTCGGTTAACCATTTTTTCTTCCCTGGGCCGTTAAAATCTTTCATATGCATTTGCATTCTAGGATCTGTTATGTCATTAACAATTCTCTGAGCACATTCACTAGAAAAGCATTGAACGAGATTTTCCCAAGATTCCGAATTTTCTAAGGCATTTACATTACTTTGAATTTTTAGACCTGTTTCGGAAAGAGGCACAATCTTTTCTCTTGTTGATTTTTCGTGATCTTGCTTCATCTTTTTGAGTTTTTCTGGTGGATAATCTTTTCCTCTATTTGCATCTACTAGTTTAGCGCATATTTGACATAGGTAAATTCCATTGGAAATCGAGGCTTTTTCTTGGGTTGTTGAAGACTCGTTAGCTCTTGGTCCATTGCAAGACGCTGCGATGATATGAGCTGCTTGTCCTGTATGGGCATGATCACAATCACTTGATTCAGCTGCACACAGTGTTGAGATTTTACAATTAGAGCATCTATAAGCGGCTCGTTTTGCGAGATCATTGATCGTTTTTTGAGAAAAATCACCAGTTCTTTTTCGTCGATTCATAATTTAAAGCTATAGAATTTTTACACAACCTTACCAAATAAGGTAATTGACCACCAGAATCAGGTTTTGAGAAGCTACGCAATCGGTTACCAGAGGTCTCAGAAAATTTCGGGAAAATTTTTTAGCACACTCTCCTTGAAGCAATTTTCATAAATATGGACAGGTACCGCTTCTATTTAAGGGGCATACCCCCTCTGTTTTTTCAAGGTGCTCGTTCCATCTACTGGGAGTCCCATTAATTTTCTGCGGGGTTCTTTGTCTTGTTTGTAACCGCTTTGATGAACTCGCTTTTCTTGACATAGCCAAAAAAGCCTTTTGGGAACGAATCAAAGGGAAGAAAGGCTAGATAGGCTTCTCTATTGCCTCCAGAAGCGTAGAAATGCTGGCGTGCTTGCATCTCTAGTGCCGTCTGGTGTTGAGCATCTCTCGGCTTACCGATGCCAATCAAAGCCCATAGCCTATCGCCAGACCCGATCTTCTCCAGCCTGTTTAAGCGAATTTTATGAGACATAAACTCCCTCCTACTCTGTAATGGTATCTTCTAGTTTTCTAATGCGCTGCTCGACGTCTTTGAATTCCATATATTTGAGTGTCATGTTCAAGAGGTCAATGGCAACCCTATGTCGGACTGATTCTGATTCAGCATGGTCAAGCAAGCCAATCAAAGTATCACACGCCTTTGAGGCTGTTGCTTTAAGACGGTCTACTGCCTGGTTCACGGCATCATTCTTTCTGTTCTCTAATTCCTGTCGAAATGCTGGTTGATTTAGCCAATCGAATATCTGCTTTGGGGAAACTCCAGCCTGTTTAGCAGCCGATTCAACACTTGGATTGCTTATGAGGAAAGGAAGAGCATACAGCTGTCTTCTAGTTAATCTTTCTTTATCTGCCATGTGGTTTCCTTACGTTTTATTACTTATCGATCCTGGCGTAGGACTTCTTACATTTGATGCTAGACTAGGGGGACATCGGGACATGTTTAAAGACACATGTCCCGTCTGTCCCGTTCTTAGTCAGGGACATGTCCCGCTAATGTCCCGTCAATGTCCCGTGTCCCACAAGGCTTCCAATAATCACTAAAGACCTTAATTAGCTTTTTCTCTCTTAATTCATCTACAGCTCGATTAAAAGCTCTTTTTTTGCTGTCTTGTTTAGACGACGATGAAATACCAGCTTCATAAGCAGCTCTTCGCCAATCATCAATATGAATGCCCTCAGCATCATCACTGAAATCTGCCCCACATAACTTTACTAGAGAATCGTATGCTATCTTTTGGGTCGGGGTTAATTTGGTCTTATTGTGATTTTTATGTATAGCTGGGCCATCTACTTTTTTCAGTACGCATGATGTCATGGTTTGATCGGTTTCTTTATCTATCCAGCCAGGAAGGGAAATAGTTTCAGGTTTGAAACAAATGTCTGGTGGAGGTTCATGATCTTTAACTTTTGTATTGGATAATCTTATCACTTTCCCATCCCTCTTTAAAGAATACGCCCAATCAAGGGCACCACGTAAAGCAGAGGCACCCCTTCCTCTTTTAGAGTCATTGAGTGGTGGATGGTGCAGAATCAAAACAGTACAGTCATAAGGGAGCCTGATAGAAGTATCAATAGCCATGATGAATTTTGTCATGTCAGCGTTATCGCTTTCATCACCTGGTCCAAAATTGCGGTTAAGAGTATCAATGACTACAAAAATTGGCTCACCATGTTTTGCTTTCAGTTCCTCGATAGCAAGAATCACCTTTTTAGCACTGGCAGTATCTAAAAACTGCGCTGGCTGATTTGACATAAAGAAAGGGGTATCCTTGAGGTCAATGCCGTTAGCTAGTGACCAAGCTTGCAATCTTTTGGGAATGCCATG
>CAYWDE010000191.1:0-3017 GCA_964456885.1 uncultured bacterium
AAAAAAATCCTCTTTTTATTTTTGCCCCTTTTTGGTTTCTCTGAAGAGCTCGATGTCGCGAAGGTTTCTGAAGCGATGGGTCACATCATTGGGAAGAATCTCGAAACATTCGGTCTCGATTTCGATCTCGATGCGATTGTCCGAGGACTCAAAGAAGAATCGGAAGGGAAAAATTCCCCTCTCAGCGAAGATGAATGCATCCAAGCGATTGCCACCCTCCAAGAAGAGAAAATCTCCTTAACGGCTGAACAGCAGCTTCAAACCGCAGACGCTATCTCAAATGGCGATCAAGTGAACATATTGGAATAGATTCCCCTTTGAAAATCATCCTTTTTCAACCCCAGATCCCCCAAAATACAGGAAACGTTGTTCGCACCTGTTCGGTCACAGGAAGCGGCCTTGTCCTCGTCCATCCACTCGGATTCAGCACTCAGAGCCGCTGGCTAAAACGGGCAGGGCTCGATTACTGGGAAGGGGTCGAGGTGGAAGAGATTGACAATCTAGAAACGTATCTAGAAAAAACGGATGCCCCTTTCTTCTTTTTTTCAAGCAAAGCGAAACAGAGTTATACCGAAGCCCCCTATGCTAGCAACGCACTGCTTATTTTTGGCTCCGAAACAGAAGGGCTCCCTACAAAATATTTCGAAAAATGGGGAGAGCGTTTTTTTAAAATTCCTATGATGCCTCAAGCGCGCTGCTTAAATCTTGCCACAAGCGCGGCAATTGTCCTTTACGAAGCTCTCCGAAGCTCAGAGACAGGACCCTTTAATTCTTTGAAAACAGAGAAAAGAAGAAGGAAAGAACCACACTCACAATAACGGATGAGGTCACTGGGAGATAGATGGTTAGCCCCTCTTTTTTAATGATGAGATCGCCGGGGAGATTGCCAATCCAATCGGCAAACCAAGGGAGCTCAGTCCCCGCATGGAGAACTAAGCTACCCGCAATCACAAAAAAGATAACAAATCCTAAAAATTGACTCACATCGCCGACTTAATAAATTCTTTAACAGCATCCCCTGATCGCAAGCCAACAAGGCGGCCCACCTCTTTCCCATTTTTGAAAAGGATCATCGTCGGAACAGAGCTGATCTGAAACTGGGCAGCTGTTTTCTGCTCGTTATCGATGTCTATTTTAGCAATTGTTGCCTTCCCACTCAAATCTTTTGCTACCTGCTCCAATATAGGGGCGAGTGTTCGGCAAGGTCCACACCAGCTCGCATGGAAGTCAACAAGAGTCACCCCTTTGCTGATCTGGTTCTGGAATTCGGTATCGGTGAAATGTTTAATTAGACCGTGGTCAGACATAAGTACCTCTTATTTTACTCTCTTAAGGATATGGGCTCTTCCGATTTTTTTCAAATGACAAAGAATCCCCCTTACTCCTATACTATGACCATCTTTTTGCGGCCATGGCGGAATTGGCAGACGCGCTAGATTCAGGTTCTAGTCGGGGCAACCCGTTGAAGGTTCAACTCCTTTTGGCCGCATCTTTTATCTATTAAAAAAAATTCGATTTACAGAACTCTTGCTTATAAAAGGGTAAGTATTAGGGGGGAGTGCCGACAGCTCCGCTCTCAAGCCAAATTTTTAAGCTTTGAATCGCGTTCTCTGTTCGAGCTGTTAATCGAGATTGAGACTGTTTTTTATCTTCGGTCCCTTCCCATTCAATAGGTGAACCGAAGACAACGCTCATTTTCCCAAAGAGCTTCGGCCATTTCTGTCCTGTAGGCCAAGCCTCAAAAGCCCCTTGAATATAAGCTGGGATCACCCGACAGCCCGCTTTTTGAACAAGAAACGCAAGGCCCCTTTCTAAGGGGAGGAATTCCCCTGTCGGAGATCTTTGCCCTTCAGGGAAAAGGATCAGTTTTTTCCCTTCACCTAAGAGCTGTACCATCATTCGAAAAACAGCCGCATCTGAAGCTCCGCGAGCCACCGGGTGGGAGTTAAGGGTGCGGATGAGACGCCCGATAAAAGGGATGTTAAACAGGGATCCTTTTGCAAGAAAATGGACCTCTTCTGGACAGGAGATGGAGAGAACGGGTGGATCATAAAAGGAGGTGTGATTGGCCGCAATCACAGCCGCTCCAGGACGGAAGTGTTCAAGCCCGAAAATCCGAAGCCGAAAGCAGAATTTGAAAAAAATCCGCGCCATCCAATAGACGACCTTATAAGAGAGTTTCATCTTTGGGAAAACTCTTTTCGGCTTTAGACGGACGATTTTTTGAATCACTTGATCCGCGGTAAATTTAGAGGTGTCGATCAGGATCGCATCAGAGGCTTGCTTCAAAGGAGAGATCGCCCGTGTTGAATCGGTCTGATCCCGCTCTTCAATCTCTTTCAAAATATCCTCAAAACTCATTGAAAGGTCGGGGAATTTGTGGATCAATTCCCGGTAACGCCTTTCGGCCCGCACTTCCGCTTTTGCCGTTAAGAAAATTTTCAAGTCTGCCTTAGGGAACACAACTGTCCCCATATCGCGCCCCTCAAAAACAGCATCGACCGATTGACCAAACGCCCTCTGAATTTTGACCATCGTTTCCCGGACAGCTGGATAGACAGCGATATGGGAGGCTGCCATAGAAATCTCTTGGGAACGGATCTGATGAGTCACATCAATCTCTTGAACAAAATAGTGGCGCTCCCCCTCATCAGTTGTCCGAATTTCGTACTGAAATTGAGGAAGGATCGTCTCCACTTTTTCTTGGTCTAAAGGGTCGATCCCCTCTTTTAAAATAAGCCAAGCAAGAGAGCGGTACATCGCCCCTGTGTCAAAAAAAGTGAACCCTAGCTTCTTAGCGACCCCTTTTGCGACAGTCGATTTTCCAGTTCCTGAAGGGCCATCGATAGTTATGATCATAATTTGATGAAGTGGAGATAAATATAGATGATTGGTGCGTTAAAAAGGATCGAATCGATCGAATCTAAAACCCCTCCAAGACCAGGAAGAGCGTTGCTATCTTTCTTATTTGCATCCCGCTTTAAAAGCGATTCAGAAAGATCTCCAAACTGTCCTAC
>CAYWDE010000191.1:3027-4048 GCA_964456885.1 uncultured bacterium
CTCCCAAGATAAGCCCGAGAAAAACCCACTCGTAAGTCCCCAAATAGAACTTAGCGTAATTGCTGCCGAAGTGGAAAATAAAACTCGCTAAAAGGGCGCAAGCAAGGCCAAATACAGCCCCTTCGATCGTTTTTTTCGGGCTGATATTAGGCGCTAGTTTACGGCGCCCCCAAAGACTACCCGCAAAATAGGCCCCCATATCGGAAATTTTGGTAACGACGAGAAGATACGCAATCCACCAGCGCCCATCGACCCCAGCTGAATAGAGAATCCCTAAAATCATCCCCATCGGAACAGCTATGTAAAGGAGGCCGAAGGAGGAGACAGCTAGATCGACAATGGCCCCATCTTTCTCCCCAAAATGGAGAGCGAAAAGGATCAAGAATGCGATCAAAAAGAAAATCAGAGGCAGACTGATAAATGTCTGTTCTTTAGCACTGATGAAAAAAGAGAAAACTTCGCCAATGGTCAATATAATAAGGCCTGGGAGAATCATCCGCCCCCCTTTAGCTTTAACGAATTGCTCATATTCCCAGATTGCAACTCCTGCAAGAGCCGCTACCGTCCCGGCCACAAAAAACTGAAAAAGGGGATGGAAAGCAAATAGGATCAAGAAAATGAGAATTGCGATCGATATCCCCCCGACTACGGTTCTTCGGTGAAGATCTGTCATATTATCCTCCTAGCCTGCGGCTACGGTTTTGAAAAGCGAGAGCCGCTTGTAAAAGTTCTTTAGAAGAAAAATTGGGCCATAACACTTCAGCACTGTAAATTTCTGAGTAGGAGATCTGCCACAAAAGAAAATTACTGACCCGCATCTCACCACTTGTCCGGATCAATAGATCTGGGTCTCCATAAGAGCGCGTATCCAAATGGCGCCCAATACAATCTTCTGTTATTTGATCAGGAGGGATTTTCTCTTCAAGAATTTTCACGATCGCACGCCGGATTTCATCCCGTCCTCCATAATTGAGCGCTAGAACTAAATCTAAGAAAGAACTCGAAGCATTATTGGGTTGAA
>CAYWDE010000192.1:0-4029 GCA_964456885.1 uncultured bacterium
AGAACCGGGAACGTTTTGGAGCAGCCCATTGGCGTCTAAATTGGAGAGAGATGAAAAAGTGCTGCCGGATCGGATTTCCTCAAGGCATTTTTTACTCTTTAGAAGTTGTGGGATGGGCTGTTTTCTACTGGATGATGACCGGCTTAGGGGAAAAGCACATTACGATTTCCAGTATCTGTCAAAGCTTTACAGTACTCCTCTCTTTTTTCTGTGATGGGCTGAGTATAGGTGCTGCTGCAGTAGCGGGCAATTTCATCGGTTCGCAGAGACAACCCCTTGTGAAAAAAGTGCTCAAATCGGGCTTCCTCCTCTTTAGCTTTTTTTCTGTCGGGACTGCCTTGATTCTCGTCGTTGATCCTGTCGATATTGTCCGAGTTTTATTTATCGAGAATCCAGATATTTCAATTCAAAGCTCTTTAAAAACCTGTATGATTTTTGCTTTCACTTACGTCTTTTTCGACGGGCTCCGCTGGCTTTTTTCGGGGCTTCTTGTCGCAGCTGGGGATACTTTCTTTCTTTTAGTCGCAGGATCTCTTTCGGTTTGGCTATTTCTTCTCGCCCCCCTCTATTTGATTGTCGTCAGGAATAATCTTTCAGTTGAATATGCATGGGGACTTACCGTTCTCTATGCATTTCTATTCTTTGTGATCTATTGGATCCGATTTAGACAGGGGGCTTGGCAAAAAATCAGCCTTATTACACAGGAAGATAAGAAAGAAGATACGAATGGCGGAGCCGCTCGTCCCACAATTCAGTACGCTCCGGATCCACAGGAGTGACCCGGTGTTTATCAATTAGGTATTTCCGGCCATTCACAATCCTTCCTATTGTATAATGTCCCTCTCTTTGGCTATTTCCGTGGTGGGTAATAAAAGTAGTCAATTGGTATTTGCAGATTCGCCCATCTTTCAAGGCAATCGCGACCTCTTCAGGACAATCCATTGGAGCATCCAATTTCACTGTCCGTTTTAAAAGATGATCCATAGCAAATCTCATGATTTGGAACCGGAGGGCTGAAGGGGCCTCCGAAAATGAAGTGACCTCCTGTTTGACCTTATATTTACGCAAATTTCCATGGATATCGAACCTCTCCTGATCTTCTGGCCCTGGATTATTGCAATAGGTTCTAAACACCTGATCGAGGCTTGATCCGGGCTGGCCACTCGGAAGATTTAAAGATAAAAACTCTAAATATTCTTGCTTTGGCTCAGGGAGTTGAGCAATTTGAGCCATATCTTTTCGGTCGAATTGATAAATTCTCTCTACCTTCATTTTTAGATGATGTGGAAGAACAGAAAAAAAAGGGAGGATCACCTCATTCACATCCATTTGCACATTTGAAGCTGGGGGCACTGCTCGACTCACTAAACTCAATGCGAGCCTTAATTCCTGCAAATTCCCCTTTGAAATGGCCTGTTTTGTTCGAAGAGCTTCGTCATTCAAACGGAAAAACTCATTAAATGGGGAGGCCAAAAGCTGTAAATTTCTAAATATTTCCCGAATCGCATTACACCCATTCAAATGTTCTAATGGGGGAACATAGGAGTCTAAAAAAGCGGCAAATAAAGTCGGAACAGGGAGGCGAGGATGGGGCTGCTCCTCCACATATCTTTCAAAATCGCCGATCAATTGAGCCGGTGTGTTATACCCTGAAAGAAAAGTTCGAAAAGTACCGAGATCGACCGTTTCATTCAAAGGATGGCGCATCCAATCGGCAATTTTTGGATCGCTATCGAGATAATGGACCATCGCATTGAATGCGCAATTCATCTCCTCTTTAGGATATTGATATCCCCTTGGAGCATCGGGAGGAAGTACACAAGGGAGGTCGTACGCCTTCCCTTCCATCGGTTTGGTTAAGGGGTGAAGAGGGGGGAAAAGGGGCTGATTATTGGAATTGGAAGAGAGATAAAAAAAAGCAGATAATAGAGCAGATCCAGTTCCTGAAAGAGGAATGACTAGAGGGTGCCAAGAAGTTGAAAAAGCGGCAGCTGTGACTAAAATACTCCCTGCAATAAAAAGGATCCGGACGGCCAACTGAGTGATCACTTCTAGATGTAGAAACGCTCTAGAACGGGTGGCCTCTAACCTCTCACGCACTGAGGGGGAACAAGACTCTATTTTAGTTGTCATACTATAAACTCAAAGGGGCTCTATCGGTCAATTCTGGATCCCCGAAAAACTGTATAGGACCTGGGCATTCATAAAAATCCCCCATTTCCCACCCTTTTCTTAAGGAAGAAAATCGGGAAAATATCTCCCCTTGGATATCAACAAGGGCTTTTTTGATCACCGGCTTTGGTTTTCCAGAGCGGGTCTCTAAATGGAGCAGCTTCACAATAGGAACCAGCTGGACTTCCCAATGCTGGGGAGGCTTTTTTAAATGTTGGATTGCGCAGATCACTCCAGTATGCTCTTCCCGAACCGCTAGAAAAGCAACTCTTCCGAGCGCGTAGCAATAATTAGCATCGAAATTGGTAGGTATACAGGACCTCCCTTCATACCCAAAAAAATGATCTTGGGCATTAAATTTGCCCTTAAATTCTCTCTTTTTCAGCTCTTTTTTTACTAGTTGAATTAATAACTTTTCAGTTTGAATTTGAGAAACCTGTATATTCCCATGTGGATCCCTTTCCACATCTAAGTCTTTAAAGTACTCATTTAATTCAGGTACAAATTCGATCAACCCTTCAGGAACTAAGATAACCCCATATTCTTTTCCAGCCTCTCCCCTTTTACAGACTAGGTCTGCAATCTCATTAACGATCTGAGAAAGGGGTTTTCTCTCCTCGCCAATTAACGTTAAATTGGGGTGGGTCGCTAAGGCACATTCAAGCGCAATATGGGAAGCCGATCGTCCCATCAGTTTAATGAAATGGTAGTATTTACGAGTTGAAAGGGCGTCCCGAGCGATGTTTCCAATGAGTTCCGCATATGTTTTGCAGGCGCTATCAAAGCCAAATGAAATTTCAATCTCTTCACTTCTTAAATCCCCATCAATTGTTTTAGGGACTCCGACAACCCTTGTTTTGCAGGCTTTTGTTAAAAAATATTCAGCTAAAACAGCCGCATTAGTATTCGAATCATCTCCTCCGATCACAACCAATCCGTCTAGTTTATGGCTCAAAGCTGTTTGAAGCGATGCGGAGAGCTGCTCTTCTGTCTCAATTTTCGTCCTTCCCGACCCGAGAAGATCAAATCCCCCCTGATTCCTGTAGGACTCAATATTTTGAATAGGGATAGACCGATTTTCAACAATTCCGCTGGGCCCACCTAAAAAGCCAACCACTTCGGCCCCTGCATCGAAGAGCCCGGCGATCACATTATGACCTCCTGCTGCAGGACCTCCCGAAAAAACAACCCCCACTTTAACTGAACGGCCCTTCCCCTCCCCTTTTTCCAATTTGTAAATAGGGGTACCGGCTGTTTGCGGGAACAGTTGTTTGATTTCTGCTGGGATCGGATAGGAGCCCCCTTTTCGTTTAAAGGAAATAGAATCCAAATCCTTTAATAGGCTGGGAAGCACTGGCTGGTAACTGAGCCGTTTTCTTTGTAATTGACTTAAGTTTTTCAACATCTGGTTTTAATATAGCTTTTCACTTTCTCAGAGTTTCCTCGATCGAAACCGATCTAGGCAAGAAAAAATCATTTACGTTATGATAATTTCTTTGAACTCATAAAATTCTTTTTTCGGCGGTAATATAGGGAGTTTGATATAATCGGCCGAAAAAAAGTCAAAAACCTCAATCTAGAGATATTTTCCTATATGTCTATTAAATATATTTTTGTGACGGGTGGTGTCGTTTCCTCACTCGGTAAAGGACTCACTGCAGCATCGATTGGCTACCTGTTGGAAAGCCGCGGACTTAAAATTGCTATGCTCAAGCTCGACCCCTACCTCAATGTCGATCCAGGCACGATGAACCCATTTCAGCATGGGGAAGTTTATGTCACTGACGATGGAGCAGAGACAGATCTAGACCTCGGGCACTACTATCGATATACAAAGTCCCCCCTTTCGCGCGCCTC
>CAYWDE010000193.1:0-4024 GCA_964456885.1 uncultured bacterium
TGGGCTCTGAGTCGCAGGTCCGGCCCTTCGGCAAGATTGCGGTAAGCCGCGGCAGCTCCCTTTCCCAGGCGCTCCTGAAGGTTGGCCAGTGCCCCCTGAAGCACGGGATTTGAAATCGCCTTTATCGAACAAGAAAATCTAAAAATAGAGGCTTATAATGGGGTGAGTTTTGAAAGGCCCTTTCTCTGCTTGCTGGAGAACATCCCTCCCCATAAAGATAAACCGGCCCATCAGCACATGGATATGATCTATCTTGCTACCCCTTTAGAAATGAAAGAACCCTTGAACGGTTTCCGCTGGTTCAGGTATGAAGAACTTCACGATCTTGAACTCTTTCCCGATGTGGCTGAAGTCCTCCGACTGCTCCTCAAAGAAAATCGGTTAAAAAGCCTTTAGGGGCTTTCACGCTAGCCAAAATGAACGTTATTTTTGATAATTGGTATTTACCAACGGCGGTGTTGTCTCTCTTGACATTGCTGCCGCTCTTCTTGATTGTCCCAACGGTACGGGGTCTCGTCTGACTTTCGGTAATTCCGTTCATTGCATTTCATATTCTTTGGGCAATATTTTTGATCGCAGCATGAGGAAATAGCAAAAGCACAACCCAAGGCAACAATTGCCAGAATTAGCTTTTTCATACTTGTAGCTCCTTTTAAATATCCTCTTAAATTTCCCTGTAATATTTGCTCTCTTTTTATTCAATAGGTATAATTTTAAAATATGAGATCCTTCTTTGTAGCAGCTACAGGTCAAAACGTCGGAAAAACAACCACTTGTTTAGGCCTCCTCTCTGGATTGAAGAAGCGGCATAAATCGGTTGGATTCATCAAACCCGTTGGGCAAGAATATGTGGAAACAGAAACGGGGATCCATGTAGACAAAGATGTCCTCCTTTTTAAAAGCCATTTCAAACTGCACGATCCTTATGAAGAGATGAGCCCAGTCCTTTTTCCGAGAGGTTTCACTAGAGATTATCTAGATGGGAAAGTGGATCATCGGGATCTAGTGGCAAAAATTCTCCAATCGTTCCGATCACTCACCTCCCGCAATGCGATGACGATCATTGAAGGGACTGGCCACACTGGAGTGGGTTCAATTGTTGAGCTCAATAACGCACAGGTCGCAGCTCTCCTTAAATGCCCAGTGATTTTAGTCGCTTCGGGCGGCTTAGGCTCCAGTTTTGATGAACTTTGCCTAAACTATATACAGTGTGAAAAATATGGGGTGCGGGTCGCTGGGGTGATTTTAAATCGAGTTTTGGAAGAGAAAAGGGAGATGATCCTCGAATATGTCCCCAAAGCCCTCAAACGGTGGAATATACCTCTCCTCGGCTGCATCCCCTATAGCCCCTTTTTAAGCACCCCGACGATGAACGATTTTGAGCTCCTTTTTCAGACTGAGCTTTTGACGGGGAGTGAATACCGTTTACGCCATTTTGAACAGATCCGGCTAGTCGCGACCTCTGTGGAGATGTATAAAACGCAGATTCTCCCAAACCAACTCATCGTGACCCCTGCAGATCGAGAAGATATTATCTTAGCCACCTTAACCCGTTACTGGGAACTCAAAATTGCCCATTCAGAGTTGGAAACGGGGCTCCTTCTTACAGGAAAAAACCCTCCCAAAACAAACCTCATAGATCAGATTCGAAAAGCGAACATTCCGATGCTCTACGCACCCGTGAGCAGCTTTATTGCGATGAAAATGATCAATAGCTACACCTCTAAGATCCGGAAGGATGATAAAGAAAAAATCGAAGAAGCGGTTAAAGTGGTGGAAACCCATATTGACTTTGAAAAGCTTGAAAGAGCTCTTCAACCGTAAGATCCCGGATGCACGCTCCCGTCGGACAGCTCCTTAAAAGGGGGCACTGCTTTTCAAAAACCCGCCCGTAAGGGCATTTCCCTTGCAATGCAAAATGTCTCTCCCCGATGGGCTTAAAGATTTCAGGAGAAGTGGGGCCAAAAATGCTAAAGCTGCGGACCGATGTTGTACCACACAGATGGAGAGCGCTTGAATCGACACCAATCACCAGATCTACTTCATTCATCAGGTTTTGCCAAGTGGGGATCGGAAGCTTTTCAACGATCAACGATCTCTTCAATCCCCGAGCGAGCTCCTCGCAAAGGCCCAGTTCCTCCTCATCTCCCCAAATCAGAAGAAAAGAGGGACCATACCGCTCCTCAATTTTTTGAAGAAAAGCTCCAAGAGTCTCTTTTTTTAGCTGTTTATTAATCCATTTAGATCCTGGACACACCATGATTTTGAATCCAGGAGCTAACCGAGACAAAATTTGGGCAACCTTCCCTTTTTCGCTCTCTCCAATATTGAAACGGACCCCTCCTATCTCATCGGAAAAAGGTTTCTGAAAATACCGTTCAATCAACTCTAGATAATAGAGGCGCACATTTTGCTGTTTAGAAATATTGTAGCGAACATGGGTGGCCAAAATATTAGGCCATTCGCGTACAGAGCGGAATCCATACCCAATCTTCACCCCTCCTCTGGCGAGCCAAGTGATTACACCCGATTTGCAATTCCCTTGCAGATCAAAGATCAGGTCATATTTTTCTCTCCTCAATTCTTTCAAAGCAGACCACAGATTTTTCCGTCCCTTAATATCTAGCGGAATCGCTCTCCGTACAAAGGGGTGGGCTGCTACAACTGACGAGAAAGAAGCTTCTACAGCCCAATCAATGATTAGAGAAGGGAAGCGGTTATGTAGCTCATCGACCACATTAAAAGATTGGACGATATCGCCCAAAGAGGAGGTTTTTACGATTAATACCCTTGAAGGTAATTTATTATCCTTATACATATTAATTAAAAAAGGATCCTATATGTCTTGTAAAGCTTGGTTTTCGAAACATCCCAAAGAACTCTGGATTTTAGCTCTCACCGAGCTCTGCGAACGGTTTGCATTCTGGGGTGTGGGGAACCTGCTCGTCCTCTATCTCATAGAATACTACCAATATCAGAATGAAAACGCCACCCAGATTTATGCGATTTTCTCTGGATGCGCAGCCTTCTTACCCTTTGTTGGAGGCTTCATTGCCGACCGGTGGAATTACCAATCCCCTCTCATATTAGGGGCCCTCGTCAATGCTATTGGGTGCTTTCTCATCGGAACGGGGATCCACCAATTTTTAATCGTTGCCCTTATCATTATCGCCTTAGGGTATGGAATTTTTACCCCTAGCATCGTCACAGTCTTGGGCTACGCTTACCGCGATCAGCCCGACTTGAGAGAAGCGGGCTTTTCGATCTATTACGCCTCAATCAATGTCGGGGTATTTTTAGCCCTTATCTCTTTGGGAACGATTGCTAAAGTCGCCAGTTGGGATATTGCGTTTATGACAGCAGGATTTGTACAAATTGGGGGGCTTATCCCTCTCATTATCTATCTTATGAAACATAAGGCTTCTTACCAGACGCTCAAAGCAGCACAAAAAGAGATTCGTAAAGATAAAACCCCTCTTACCTTAAATGAAAAAGATCGGATCCGTGTGATCGGCGCATTTTGTCTTGTTTCGATCTTCTTTTGGGCCGCCTACAACCAAGCTTTTTCATCGATGGCGATCTTCGCCCATGACTTTATGGATAAAACAATCGGTCATGTGTCGATCCCAGAGTCGATTTTTATGTCGAGCGAGAGCTTCTTTCTAATCCTTTTAGCCCCTCTATTAGCTACTGTTTATACGAAATTACAGAAGCTCCATAAAGACCCATCAGCCGCGGTAAAAACGGCTTTTAGCCTAATCTGTATTGCAGGCTGCTTTTTTGTGATGATGGTCGCTTCGTTGCAAATTCCAGCTACAGCAACCTCTGCCAACGTCTCGTGGGGTTATTTAGTGGGGGCCTATTTTTTAATGGCAGTCGGGGAGATGCTTCTCGCTCCAATCGGCCTTTCAATGATTACCCGACTCTGCCCTCCCCGCTATACAGCATTGAGTGTGGGTCTTTGGTATGTGTGCGTCGGCCTCGCCTTTTTTGATGGGGGGTTACTTGCGGGACTGATGGAGAA
>CAYWDE010000194.1:0-4001 GCA_964456885.1 uncultured bacterium
CACAGAGAGTGTTCGCATGCGCTTCAAAGCCCCGATGGATATTTTCAAAAGCCGATTTACGCAAAGCACGGTCAGAGCTGCGCAAATAGGAGAGATAGGTTCCGTTCGATAAAGGGAACTCTTCCCCTTTTGAATCGACAGCTGGTTTAAAGGTGAGATCGGCATTATTCAAAGCACCAAAAGCGCGATAAGAGGTGTCGAGCGCTTTTCCGCTGAGAGCCATCAACTCCTCTTGCTCAGGAGATAAAGTGTGGGGGCGCATACGACCTATTTTTTCAAGGTGGAAGCGGTACGGGGTCAAGCGGGCATCGGCAATCAATTTTTTAAACTGATCCTCACTAAGAGAGAGGAATTCAGGCTCAATCCAAGAGGTCTCCAGACTGAATTCGTGGATGAGAGTAGAAATTAAACCGAAATCGCTTTTAAAAGTATCGTTTCCAAGATCCTCGTCCAATCTGAGGTGGGCATATGTGTGGAGTTTTTCTAATTTTCTTTGCAGCTCTAGATAGGAATCAAAAAGGTTAGCTACAACCAGCGGATCCTGGAGTTTTCCCTTATACTTAGAAAGCTCTGGCCACCTAGGTTTCTCCCCCCCACCTTGTGTCGCCTTCAGCTCCAACTTCCAACTATCGGGATTCGAATAGAGAGCTTCCACATTCCAACGGTCTTTTGTAGGCACCTCATCGCGAGCTACAGGCATATTTTCCTCTTCTCTTATGTTACTTGTTTTTAGTGAGTTATCGCATACCGCCTGAAACGGAATCGACAAGATTAGCAATCCGGTAATCGCTGTGCTAAATTGTGTTGCAAAAAATCGCATAGTCCGATATAGTCCTTTGTAGATTAAACAATATATTTACCGCACAGGAGAAATAACTTATGGCCCAACAAGCTATAAAAAAAATCACTTTGAAACCACTTGGCAACCGTGTACTCGCCCAAAGGCTAGAGGCCCAAGAGACAATGAAAGGGGGGATCATCCTTCCCGATTCTGCGAAGAAAAAACAAGAAACAGCAAAAGTCGTTGAAGTTGGCACCGGGCAAAGGCTCGATGACGGCAAAATTCTCCCGGTCCCTGTAAAAGTGGGCGATGTCATTTTGATGGACAAATACTCTGGGCAAGAGGTCACTCTGAACGACGAAGAGTATGTAATTGTAAAAGCAGACGACATCATTGCAATCATTGAAGACTAACTTATAAGGGAAATATGGCACCAAAAAATATTAAATTCAAGGAAGACGCTCGCCAAAAGATTTTGAAAGGCGTGCGCACACTGGCATCAGCTGTCAAAGTTACACTCGGTCCTAAAGGGCGCAACGTTGTGATCGATTCTAAATTCGGCTCCCCAAAAATCACGAAAGACGGTGTGACTGTTGCAAAAGAGGTAGAACTCGAAGACAGACACGAAAACATGGGCGCTCAAATGGTGAAAGAGGTCGCGAGCAAAACAGCCGACATGGCTGGCGACGGCACCACAACAGCGACCGTCCTCGCTGAAGCGATCTACCAAGAGGGCCTCCGCAATGTAACGGCAGGAGCTAATCCAATGGAAGTGAAGAAAGGGATTGAACTCGCTGTCAATACAGTTGTTGATGAGCTCAAAAAAATCAGCAAACCGATCAAAGACGCAAAAGAGATCGCTCAAGTAGCTACCATCTCTGCGAACGGCGATGCAGATATCGGTTCGATCATTGCAAAAGCGATGGAGAGAGTCGGCAAAGACGGAACAATCACCGTTGAAGAGGGGAAAGGATTTGAAACAACTCTCGATGTAGTTGAAGGGATGAATTTCGATCGGGGTTATGTTTCTGCCTATTTCGTCACCAATGCAGAATCGCTCATTTGCGAATACGAAAACGCCTATGTCCTCATTTATGAGAAAAAAATCTCCTCTATGAAAGAGTTCCTCCCTGTCCTCCAAGCTGCTGCTGAGTCGGGCAAACCGCTCGTCATTATCGCAGAAGATGTGGATGGAGAGGCGTTAGCAACCCTCGTCGTCAACCGCCTCCGCGCTGGCCTCAAAGTGGTAGCTGTTAAAGCTCCTGGGTTTGGAGACCGCCGTAAAGCGATGCTCGAAGATATCGCGATCCTCACAGGTGGACAATTCATCAGTGAAGAGCTCGGCATCCAGCTCGATAAAGTCACTCTCGATATGCTCGGCAAAGTGAAGAAAGTGCTCGTTAAGAAAGAAGACACAACACTCATCGATGGTGCTGGCGATAAAAAAGCGATCCAAGACCGGGTGGCTCTTCTTAAACGTCAAATCAAAGAAGCGACATCAGACTACGATAAAGAAAAACTCCAAGAGCGCCTTGCAAAACTCTCTGGCGGCGTAGCGGTGATCCGGGTTGGAGCTGCAACTGAGCTCGAGATGAAAGAGAAAAAAGATAGAGTAGACGATGCAAAAGAGGCGACTAAAGCGGCTGTAGAAGAAGGGATTGTCCCTGGCGGCGGCGCAGCGCTTTTACGCTGTCTCCCTGTCCTTGAAAAAATGCTTGCGAAACTCTCTGGCGACGTAAAACTCGGTGCAGAGATCATCGCCCGCTCCCTCTCCTACCCGATCCGCCAAATTGCGGAAAACGCAGGGAAAGAGGGTTCGATTGTTGTTCAGAAAGTCGCTTCTATGGGTCCTCAGGAAGGATATGATGCCCGTGAAGATGTCTATGTGAACATGATTGAAAAAGGGATTGTCGATCCGACAAAAGTGGTCCGATGCGCACTCCAATACGCAGCATCGATTGCAGGATTACTCCTCACAACTGAGGCGCTCATCACTGAAGAACCGCAAGAAAAAGCGGCAGCATCAGCTGGTGGCCACCCTGAAATGGATTATTAATCCTTAAAGCATTTTATTGCTTAAAAAGAGCCCTCGAGACCTGTCTCGGGGGCTTTTTTTTGCTCTTTAGTCCCGAAAATATGGAACGGATTCAAAGCTTTTTGAATCTGCTGTGTCGGATTGACAAATTTCTGAATAAATATCTTTAAACCGGCCCCTTCAAAGATCTGATTGATCAACTCTTTTGTCGGGAACCCTTCGCGGCTATCGATCTCATCAAATTCGATCTGATCAAAGTGCTTGATCCCTGCAACTCCAAGGGTATTGGCCCCTACCCCCTCTGTCGTGACCGTTAAGTTCCGGACAATCACTTTATGGACAACCACCTGTCGATCGCTTTTTCTCTTCGGCATATAGGAGCCAATTTCCGCCCAATTGTTATCTGAGGTTCCCCCTTTCCGGATCTCAATATTGAGCGCTACATTATCGAGGGTGATGAGATCAATTTCTGAAGGGGAATGGGTCAATGCGCTCCACCGGTATTTCACCTTCGTCTTTTCCACTTCAAAAGCAGTCCGGGAACTAAATCCTGATGGATTTTCAATTTTAAAATACTTCATGTCGATCTCTGTCGGGAAAATACTGATATTCCTTACAGAGACCTCTAGTCCCAATTTTTTGGTTAGATAAGAAGACATAATGGGAGCTTTAATGCACCAAATCGCTGCAATCACACCGACAATAATTAATCCAGTCAATCTGAGTATCATATTTAACGCCTTGGGGTTGGAATAGGCCCTTTCGATGTTCCTATTAACCTATTGAGAAAAGGGATCAACATAAAGCTAATCAAAGCTAAAGTGAGAGAAAGGCCCCCGTAGATAAAAAAAGCATGAGCGTAGATCTCTAAAGAAGACGCTGGCAAAACCTCTTTAGGAACATCAGAAAGAGTAGCAAGCCCTCCGCCAATTGCAAATGCTGCGGACTGTGTCAAAAACCAGACCCCCATCATCATCCCCACTAAATGGGGTGGAGAGAGGCGGGTCACCATCGCAAGGCCGATCGGAGAAATCAGTAGCTCCCCAATCGTTTGGAAAAAATAGCTCAAGATCAACCACCAAGGAGAGGCAATTCCGTTCGATTGAAAAATCGTAACTCCTGTACCTAAGACTAAAAAACCGATCGCCATGAAGAGGATCCCTAAACTGAATTTCATAGGGGTTG
>CAYWDE010000195.1:0-3985 GCA_964456885.1 uncultured bacterium
GTTTTGCTCGAAGAAATTTTAAAGTGCCCCGATTCTAAAACCTCTTATTCTGATCAAAATTTAGCTTGTACTTTAGTGGCTAAGCGGGCTTTAAATTCGATGGCGCGGAACATCTGTGGACATACATTCAGCGAGCCGGTTGTTAACAGTCTATTTCGAGAAGTGACACCTCTTTGTCCCATCTGTTCTGAAGAAATTGTGGCTTATATTGCAAATCCATTGATCAATGGCATTGTCCAAGAGATTTTGTCTCTCACATCCCTATCTGTTCCTGTCCAGGTAGAATCCACTATTCCAGATAACCCTTTCCCTTCTCAGAAAATCCCTTTTAAGGTAGTGAAAGACTGGGATGAAGATGTAAAGCCTCTAGCCATGCTCCTTTGCCGCTCTTTAAAATATACGGCTCAACATCCCGATTCTCTTTTTACTGTATTTTCTCTCAACGGTTATGCTGACGGGTCTCTCCAATTGGACCTCGAGTGGAATCCAAGTAAAAGGGAAATTGTGGAAAAGTATCTTGCTTCTCAAAAAATTGTATTAGAAAAGGGTTCTCTTTCTCACCAAATTTTTAAAACTCTTCCTGAAGTAAAAAAAGTGTTTGAGGTTTTAAATTTACATGGCCAAATTCCTAAGGCTAACTTAATTGACCGTTTAATTGAGGTAGGGGACTGGACAAAAGTGACACCTTGTGAAAAAAAAGAATAATTAATCAATTTTTCAAGAAATTGTCTTTCCTTTAGAATACGTTTCGTGAAGAAACTCTTTTTTTATATCGCTCTATTTTTCATTGGGTGCTCTTTTTTCCACACCCAAATTTTGGGGATTGCGGTTAGACTTGCCCTGAAATTTCAGTATGATTGCGAGCTCGCTTACCGATCTGTGAAATGGGAGGAGGGGGAGCTCGTTTTCTCCGATTTAGTCCTCTTCGACCCCTCTTTCCATACCCATATCCAAAAAGCTTCGATTCAGTTTGATTGGAGAGAGTTCCCTGAAAAATTAAAAGGGCATCTCCAAATTGATAATCCCTATCTTTCTATCTCCAAGCTGAGAAGTTTTTCAAGTGAAGGGGAAGGGTGGTTTGATTTTTCCGCATCGATCAATAACGGAATATTGGATTGGGAAGGGCCTGTCCGTTTTTCCGCAGAGCATCGATCAGAAAAGAGCCAACTTGGGTTAGAGTGGAGTGATGCGACCGCTTTTTTAACCTTTGAAGAGGGGAAACTAGAGGGAGAATTAGAGCATTTTAAAATCCCTCTTTTAAAACAATGGGTCTCTTTTGGAGATCTTTCTGAAGGGAGAGTTACAGGACGCTTTTCGATTGATACAGAGGGGGAACTTCTCTCGGCGAACTTAAAAATTGGGGCTACAGCCCTCTCTTTTCCTCTCGGAGCGGTCGACGGATTGGAGGGGACATTCAGTTACAATGCCGATATAGGGGGCAAATGCGATCTCCAAGGGATTGGGAAAGCGCAAGGGAAACAGTTCCCTTTTACTTATCAGGGGAGAGGGTTTTTTAAAAGCGGCTGGATTGAATCGAAAATTCAATTTGATGATTCATGGTGTCAACTGACAAAAGGGGGGACTTGGAGTTTTGAATGCAATCGGCTCCATTCTGAACAAGCAACTTGGTTTCAAGGAGCGGTCTCCGCGCTGATTCCAGAGGTGCTCGACTGGTCTTTTGTCACAGGGACTCTAAACGGGAAAGGGGATTGGAGTCGATCTGCTTGGAATGCTCAATTCGACGCAGAAGATCTCACACTGATTAAAAAAGGGTATGACCCCTTTATTTGCAAAGTGGCTAAGGCAGATGTGACTCAAAATGGGGGGGACTTCACCCTCTCTTCCCCAGAATTTGATATCCATTTTAATGGGCTATGGAAAGGGTGGAATGCGACGGCTCGTATCGGGGAGATCGATTTAAATCTAAAAGGGGGATGGGATGGAGAAAAAGTTCCTATCCATATTGAGAAAGGGATTTTCTCCGATTTAGCATTTTCAGGCGATGGGTGGGTGGATCAAAATTTAGATCTCTCTTTTACCCTCGATGGGGAATGGAGTATCCTCCAAAGAAAGATCCCTTTCCATTCCCCAAATGTGAGTAAGCAGGGGAAGTTTTGGACCTTTGATTTCCGCGGTGTCCGAAAAATGTGGGATCTATTCCGTCTAGCAGGAACTTATGATGGGGCAGAGATTACCTATCATAAAAGGAGCCATTTATTAGGGGCCCCTCTCCATTTTAAAGAGGCCCCTTTAGGGGAGTTCGATGTAGCTTTAGAGCTCCCTTGGGAAGCGATTTTATCTGCAGGCCCTTTTCTGAAAGAGTGGGGTTTTGATCTCCGAAATCTCCCCACTCTTGAAAAAACAGCGCTCCATTTCCAGTTGAGAGGCGGGGAGATCAGTTTTACTGGGGAAGGGGCAACCCCCCCCTTCGCTTTTTCTGCTTTGCAAAAAGGGGGAGAATGGGAGCTCAATCTCCAATCTGACCTAATTCTGCAGGCTGTGTTAAAAAATGATGGGAAGGTGAAGGGGAAGGGGAGCTGGAAAACAGAGGTTCAAGCCGAGTTCGACGGGAAAATCTCCCCCTCTTTCCATTGCGAATTTTCTCTCCCTAAGCTCGCTGCAGACTTAAAAATCATAGAAGCTCTAAAGATGGAGGGGACTGTCGAAGGGCAAGGCCATTTTGTCTACAACGGGGAGATCGAATCTGACTTTGATCTCAAAACCTCTTCTCTCATTATCAATTCCCATCCTCTTGAAAACGGAGGGGAAGTTCAGTTGAGCTACTCCTCTTCTACAGGATTCCTTTTGCGGGGAATCAATCTGCATGGCCCCTTTGACTGCAGCGTCGATCTTTTAAAGTATGATAAGGGCTCTTCTCACTGGATTTTCCAAAATGCTCAGGTCCATTTGCCGGGCCCTTTTTTGAATCACCGCTTTTTAGAGTTTCTCGATAAAAAACTCGATCTCAATTTCACAGCAAATCTCGATTTTGCTGCCGATTTTTCCACTTTTGTCTGCACTATGAGAGAGGGGTTAATCCCTTATGATGGTGCCTATCACCATATTGAAAATCTCGATCTTTCCTGGAGTCAAGATCGGTGTAAAGCGGCTCTCCATTACCAGGGGCATTATCACAGGCTCCAGTTCCAAATGGATGATCACATTACAGGGCGCCTCACGTTGGGCGAAGAAGAGGAGCCCCTTTCGATCGACTGGGAATATAACGATAAACTTCTGATCCATTCGATCGAAGGATCTTTTCAAGGGGTTAATGCCGCTTTTCACGCAGAAAGCCCGAATCAACTAGTAGGGAATGCTCATGTTAACTTCACCACTTTTGCGACCTTGCTTCCTCCTGATGTAGCTCAGGTGTTTGATGAGATCAAGATGGGGAAAGGGTATGAGCTGAAGGGGAGATTGCGCCTGGAAAAAAATAGACCCTTTTTTCAAGGCCTTTTAAGTGGAAAAGGGGTAGAACTTTTTGGATTTCAATTCCGGACTCTCCTTGCGCAAGTTGATCTTGGCCCCGAATCGATGCGGATCTATGATGTAAAAATTAGCGACAGCGCGGGGATGATGAAAATCGATGAGGTTCTCTTCGAAGGGAAAGATGATAAGCCGTGGACGATTTCTATTCCTAATCTTGTGATCCGGGAGATGCGTCCATGCCTTTTACTCCGCCCTGGCGGCACTGTGGGGCCGATCGATCCCCTCGTTGTGCGAGAATTGAAAGTGAGCGATTTTAAAGGGCTTCTCGATGATGGGAAAACCTATACAGCTAAAGGGGAGCTCCATTTTATTAACTCCTATAAGAGGGAGGAGACAGTCTTTGATCTCCCTGCGAATGTTTTAAGCCGCATTGTAGGACTTGACTTGGAACTCTTGATCCCTGTCACTGGAGATCTCGTTTTTGAACTCAAAGAGGGGTATTTCAACCTGCTCGAACTGAAAAACGCTTACAGTGAAGCGAAACGCTCCGAATTTT
>CAYWDE010000196.1:0-3948 GCA_964456885.1 uncultured bacterium
CCAGGCCATTGGGATGGACTCCTCTTGGATTGAAAAGTGGATTTTCCAATCGGGATTTCTATGTTCCATTTCTGCCTGTTTGTGCCAATATATGCGCCCAGCATCCGTAGCCAGCTTGATAAAGCCGTTGGAATGCAAGATGTGATACCCACCCACCTCGCGCACAGGCCTTTTGGGTTCAGACAGAATATCGTGATATTGAAAGGGGAGAGGTAATGGAACCTCTTTCAAAGCAACCTGCATCTGTAAAGAGCTAGCTTTACAACAAGAGCTCCTCTTATAAAATCCCGCTAAATGCTGTAGATAAATCGACTCCTCGTTCCGCGTATAACCTGCAGGATTGAACATCGAATGAACTACACTCCCTAAATAAAAAAGGGCTTTTTTCCCTATCCGTTGCAGAACAAGCTGATGTATTTTTGCAACCGTTTGGAGATGACGTTGAACCACTAAAGATCCTTGTCCAAACGGGGTTGTCTCCATAACCCGGGGGATTTCTCCTGGAGCAAAATCAGACTTTTTATCAGCCGCTAAATATTCAAGCATTTCCACTTTCTCTTGTGAAGAAGAAGAGATCTGTCGCAACAACTCATCGATCACTTTCGTTATGTAAAATCCGTGCTCATTGGAATCCATTTGAATAGCGGCGACAGAATGCTCATGGAAAATCTGTAAAAAGGGATTCAAATGGGTATCGATAACTTTTATATCTTGCACCTGAGCGGAAAGAGGGGCGGGTTTTAGGGAGTCATCGATGCTAAACAGGAACTTTCTCTTTTCTAGCCAGCGTTCGATTTTTCCCCTTGCGCCTTCCGAAGAAATACGGACAACGCATTCCGGCTCAAAAAAAAAGTGAAAAAGGGGATCTTCACATAAGGCCTCATTGTATAAATCTCGGAACACCCCTTTCTCTTGATTGAGTTGAGGTATATGAAGAGTCCAGAATGGGGGGTTATTTTGTCGGATTTGTTTCATTTCAACTGACATACAACCCCTCCTTCAAAAGAGCGAAAGTGAAATCAACTTAGAGCTAGCCATCACGGGCGATATAACCCATTTTTACTTTGGCTAACTTTCAGCTTGCTTCAGTATATTACCAATCCACTTCGAGACGCATGCTCCCCATATAGACCGGATACACTTCGGCGATATTTGCATCAAAAGCTAAAGCGAGCAGAACCCCTCTCTTATGGATCGCTGTGAGTTTACTTCCCACATATAATTGATTGCTGCTCTGATACTTTTTGCTTGTAATCCCGATCGTTTCAGGATTTTCCCCGTAGCTCAACGTTGTTTTCCCTTGAGAAAGAGGCTGCATCCATACCCAGCCTGTAGACAAACTGGGGATCAAAAACCCTACGTCTTTTTTATAAAACTCTTTCCAAAGCTGCAAAGAGAGGCGGGAAGAGAAAAAATCGGAGTATCCCGTTTTCACTAGAGTCTTCAACCCATTAGAACCCTGTTCTGTGTAATTATTTTCAAAATCTCCTAGATAGTTGAGAGAAATATTGGGTTGAACAAAGAAAGTAAAACGTTCAAAAAAAGGGACTTTCACATCTACACCACTTTCTAACCTTGTCAACAGGTTCCAACCTGTATGATCGCCCGATTTTTTTTGAGCTGCAGCGAATTCTGGTCGGTTATCATACATATTATACATCCCTGCTGCCATCAACTGGATAAACCCTTGCTTCATTAGGTAGGTCGCCTGAGGCCCAAAGAAAATGGTGTCGATTTTTGTCCCTTTTCCCCAATTGAGGTTCGAATGGAGATAACCGACTCCCCCACCTAAGACCCACACCTCTTTAAATGTTTTCGTTCCCGCTGCAGAGACACCTAATGTATCGAACTTGAAGTTCTCATTTCCTAGTTTTATGCTCGATTTAAATCCATAAGGGGTGATCACCGGATTGTGTTGATCGAGAGACTCGCGCGAATTAAAATACTTCTCTTGAGAGAGCAACGTATGAAATGTAGTTTGATAAAAGCTCTCAATCTGCATCGCATTTAACCAATTTGCCACCGGCAGAGGGGCCCCCGTATTTTGGACTGCTGTCTTTAAATCTGAGTACAAAGATTCAGAAAGAGAAAAGGGGGCTGATAAACCTGAACCCTTGCTTGGTACAGATGAACTAGAAGAAGTGACAGGAGCTGGTTTAGATGAGGAGGGGGGAGGAAATAGGGCAGCAGATAGATTTCCTCCCGATATTGAGAAAATGGATAAAAAGATAGCGAGAAGATTTTTTTTCATGCAAAAGGACTCCATGTTATCTCCAAGCCCTAAATACAGGGGGGAGTGAGTTTGAATTTAAAAAGGATAGACCCCTTATAAATTTTTTATCAATCAGAAACACACCGAAACAAGCAGCCTCTAAAGAGGCTGCTTGTTTCGGCATCTTTTTTCTACACCCGAATTGGTTCCCGAACAATGATAATGACTCGGCAGTTCAGGGGGGATGTCCCCTTCACAGCTGGCATCTCATTCCCTTTCCAATCAATACCTAATCTCTCATTAAGACCCTGCCTTATCTCTTGAGAGCTAGAGGCAAAACCGTGCGCAATACGGGCTCTGACTACATTCGCCCGTTCTCTGGATCGCACTGTATCGGTATCTTTACTCCAAAAATGTGAGTTGCAGTGCCCCTCAATAGTGATCTGCAATCTGGGATTTTCGGTGAGGTGTCTGATCACCTCGTCCACTTGATTATTATATAGAGCTATATCCCTTGGTTCGGCCCCGTTGTCTTTAAAATAAAAGACAATTTTGGAAAGAGCTTGCTTGACTACCTCAAACTGAACTTGAGAAAAACTTGCTTCCAAGCGCGCGCACCGATTTTCTAATGATGCTACACGAGCGGGGAGCCCGATCTCCTGTTTCTCTTCTTGCCCGTCCATTTTTTTCTGCAAAGCAGCTACACTTGCCTTTAGATCTGCTAAAGCAGCATTTGTTGCCTCCATGTAGTTTGAATTCAGCGTTGTTCTTTGACCACTTACCGAAACCCCTGTAACAGACTCTGCTGCTGCATTCACTCCCATATTTACCTCCGTGAATTATAAGAGGCTTAAATCTTAAATTTTCCCCCCAATTAACACAATTCTTTTCAAAGAAGTTGTCTATAACATAAGGTTCATTCGATTTTAGGGAATTTTTGTTTCGTCTAAATGAACATTATTTATGATATTTGGTATAAATAGGACTTTATCCTATGCTGCGAAAAAATGGGGGATCCCTTGCATCTCATATTCCTAGTCGCAGCCTCTCTGACAGCACTCTATTCAACACTTGATCCAACCTCTGTGTCTCAACACTTTGCATTTTATGAACTCTATCCAAAAACTCCCGAAGGGAGACAAGCGTTGAAGCACGCCTGGGAATTACTGAGTGGCGGCTGTGCAGATTGGGATCCTGAATTGATCCTCCCCTCTTTAGACCCAAAGCCCCTGATCAATTTTGTTAACAGAAGCTCTCAAGACAACGCCCCCCTCCTAAACGAAGAGCAATTAGTTGTGATCGAAAAGCTCTCTAGACACCTACTCAATCGGCAGTTGAAAGGATTTGGCGTTTGGGAAGAGGAAGCGATGTTAAAACTCCCGGTCGAAGAGATCGACATCGCGAGAGGACTCCTCCTCGCAGAAATGGATTCCGATCCAGAAGCAAAACTAAAAGTGCGCAGCTATGAGGCAAACATAGACCTGATGGCGCTTCAGATCTACGCAAGATTGAAGCCCGATTCAACTCCCCTGGAAAAAATTCGCGCCATCAATGATTATATCTTTTCTGAAATGCGCTTCCGCTTCCCGCCCCACTCCCTTCATGCAAAAGATATCGACATCTACACGTTTCTCCCTTCGGTTCTCGATAGCCGCCGCGGGGTCTGCTTAGGTGTCTCGATTTTATACCTTTGCCTCGCTCAAAGGCTCGGATTGGAACTTGAGGCGATCACGCCT
>CAYWDE010000197.1:0-3934 GCA_964456885.1 uncultured bacterium
AAAGCACGTTGATATTGGCATTAGCAACGCCATTAAGGCTAAATCTAATGCAGCCCGTTATATTGTTGGCAAAGATGTTATTTTCTATATACGTAGTAAAGCTATTGCTACTGGCTGATATCTCCACCGGAACGCTAGAGACAGATGTTTGGCCTCTGAATGTGTTACCCGAACAGGTGATGGTCGATGTCCCATTCAGAGTCAAAAAAATCCCATTGACATTGTTTAAAAACTGGTTGTTTGTTAGGGATACGGAGGCGTTGCCAGAAAAAGTGGCCTCGATCGGATAAGTGGTAGTGTTTGTAAACGTACAAGAAGAGACCTCTAAACTTTGAGGATTGGTTCCATAGATCGCATCGTTCAGTGCAGATGAAATCGTAAAACCGCTAATCGCATTATTGGTTGCTAGAGTGATCGCATTCCCCTCTGTATCGACATTGGTATTCGTAATAATGGGGGAGGTGCTGCTTTGTGCCGGGATGGAGATCGTCCCAATAGAGGTTTGTATAGATTGGTTAACCCCAGAGCCCCAGAATTTTTGATTCGCCTTTAAAGTGATCCCCGAATTCATCCCTGTCGTTGTCCCATCGCCAGGGAATACGTAGATGATGTTATTTGGAGAGGAGTTCTCTTGTGCCTGAGCCAGTGTGTGATAAGGACTTTCGTAGGTGCCATTTGAGCTGCTGGTATTGTCGACGAATACAAAGAAGTAGGGGAGTCCTGTGGCGGGATCGATGGCCACGGTATTTCTTCTTGGGGTATCAACGACGATGATCTCTTGTCTATTTACTGGCTGGAGCATCCGGCTATTTAACGTATTTGCTAATTTGCAACTGCGCCCCTGTTCTTTCACTTTTGACTTGGGGCCAAAGAAGAAGTTTAAAGATATTTCCCCTTGAAATCTGTTATGGAAAGTTCTGTCGTAAGAGTCGCTGATTTCAAGGGTTAAAATGTCCTTAAATGTGCCAGAGATTCTCCCTTTTCCTCCCCAAGTTGCCGGAGCTTTTTCCCCTATGAAATAGTAAGGGCCAGCCGCTGCATAAAAATCAAACAGTTCAGATTTCCCAAAATGGAAGCCAAATTCTCCGTTAGCTCCTCTCATTGCAGTTTGGTACTTTCCCGATACAAGCATATAATTGCCCGAAAAGGTTCCAAAAGTAGTGTCATAAGGGGCGCTGACTTTTGTCCCAAGAGGGAGGTAGCCGTTGATCCGAAAGTCTAATAAGGGGCCCAGGGTTTCTAGACCTAATCCGATTTGATTCGCGTTGAGGTGGCCTGGATTTCTATAGTCGTAGTAAGTATTTATCCCGTAAGCTCGGTTTCCCCATAAAGCTCTTAACCCAATCCCCACGTTCGCAGCCCATTTCTCGTTGTTGAAAACATGGCCTCTTAGATCTAAAAAGGGGGTCAACTTCCATTGACTTGGATCTGAAGCAAGAAACGCTTCGAGAGTCGTATACCCATCTTCGTAGCCGATACCACCGCTTTCAATATGACGAAGGGTCATTCGTAGCGTTGGTTACCGTCAGGGCAACTGCCCTCTTTTTCTTGAACAGCCGCAAAGCCGCTTAAAGAAAGAACGGATGCTAAAAAAGCAAAACGGAGCATGGATGCCTTTTGGAAACTACGTTTGCTTTTATCCCATAGGGAATTTGAAATCAATTTTTTTTTGAATAGGCGACAGAAGCCTTTTAGATGGGTCAGATATTGTGGCGCAAAATCAGATTTCCAATGTAAAGTTGGTTGAATCAATAACCAAAATTTCTCTATAAAATAGCGCCTACTAAAACGAGTCAAAGATGTTATCTCCTGATAATCCTTATCCGATTGAGAAGACGACAAAAGCTCTCATTTTTCTTAAAAACTTCATCACGAATCCCAACATTTCGGTTGGCGACTATACCTATTATGCTGGAAGGGATCCTAAAGACAATTTTGAAACCGAAAACGTGATGTTTGCCCTCTCTTCCAAATTGACGATAGGGAAATTCTGCCAGCTTGCTTACGGAACTAAGTTCCTCTTGAGTGATGCTAACCACCAAATGAGTGGTTTCTCAGCTTTTCCCTTCTTTATTTTTGGGAAAATGGGAGAGGGTTGCCCCGAATGGGAACAATATGAGCTCGGTCTTCCCAATAAGGGGGATACAGTGATCGGGAACGATGTTTGGTTTGGGCACGAATCTCTCATTATGCCAGCCGTTAAGGTGGGCGATGGGGCAATTATTGGGGCGAGGGCGGTTGTAACAAAGGATGTCCCACCCTATGCAATTGTAGGGGGGAATCCAGCTAAAATCATCCGGAAACGATTTTCTGATGAGATCATTGATCAACTCCTCAAAATCAGATGGTGGGATTGGGATTACGACAAAATCACAAGAAACATCCCGTCGATTGTGGGAGCCGATGTTCAGAAACTATTGAATCCTAAATAGTAGAAGTTGTTATTTAATTCTTATATTTTTTTCTCGGTAATCTGCAATGATTTGGAATTAGGCAAGCAATTCAAATTGTACAAGCAGATGGCCAGAATAGAGGGTTATTATAGAAAGAAAGAGGGATTCTTCAAATAAATCTGTTTTCGGCATATTTTAACTATTCTAGATAGAAAGCTTTGAGTGCAGGGAGAGCCTGATTACGATAGAAAGCCCATAGATTGGGCATTACTTTTTCTAGAGCTGCAGGAGGAACGCCGTCAATTAGGTTTTGCATGGGGCGAACAATTGCTTCAATGTGCATTAACGAGATATTTCGAGAGTCGTACCCATTTGGAAAATAGTCTTTATTTTTTTCCAGCTGTTTCTCAACCGATTCATAAGCTATCCGCTCATGTTTATCGAGTTTTTCAAAATCTAAATCTTTTCGGAGCTCTCTGTCCTTTTGAATCGCTTTGTCTAGTGGATCTCTAAAGAATTCGAAAAAGAAAGGAATATGGTCAAATAACATGTGAAGGAGTTCATGACCAAAAATGCCCAATGACCTGGGGCTTTGCATTGAGGAAATAAAAAGAGTATGGTGACCGTTATATTTTCCTGATATCGAGCTTTCCTCTAGTTTATCGGTTGCTAACTCCCCTAATGAATTCTTGCAATCAGAGATCAGCACCTGCCCTTTTTCTGTTCTAATCAAGGCAGCGAGACAGTCGATTAAGTATCTTTTTTCTGGGTCTGTATATAGAGAACAAAGTTTTCGTTTGATAAGACCCTTTGACTGTTCTCTCGCAAATTTAGTTGGAACATTTCGGAAGTGAGGTGTTTGAAAATGTGTGTTGGCTAAAACTATGTCAAGAGAGGATGGGTTTGGGCCTAATTTTTGGACAGGATCATTAACAATCAGCAAGCGATTTTTATCGGTCATTCTGCCCGTTTTACCCGCTATTTTTCGCGCGTATTTTACAGTCACTTCTTCTAATTTATGAGGATTATCGCACTTGATTATCGCCTTTATAAAAATTCTTGCTGCATAAACTTGAGAGAGATTATTCGGATCAATTCCAAGTGCAGCCGCTTTGATGCGTGGATCTTTGATTGCTTCTTGAAGTTCGGCAAACGGCTCTTCACCAAGAAGGTCTTTTCCTCTTGATTCACTATCTTTTTCAAGTCCAAATAACCATTTGTTCTGTTCCCAAAAACTTTCCTGGAAATCAAAAATTTTCTTGACTCGATCTAAGTAGGGAGCACAATAGGGGGTTCCAAAATAGGGTTTATAGATAGCGTCTATCCGCGGACCGGAATTATCTTTCCCTTTAAAATATTCGTCGTAAATATAAGTGTAAATCTGCTGTTTTTGTTCATATGTAAGTGGGTCGTGAATTATATTTGACATAATATTAAATATTATAATTAATAATGATATTAATTTGTAGGGCAGATTATCCCAGAATTAGGGGGGTTATACTTAAATCATTGTTGACTATTGATGAGCTTATCGGGAGGGA
>CAYWDE010000198.1:0-3915 GCA_964456885.1 uncultured bacterium
GCCGCCAGATTTTTTCTTCGCCCCGATTAGAGCAATCTAGTCGGGGCTTTTTTTTTGCCTGAATTTTTTAAAATCTTATCGACAAAATCTTTTGAAATAGGGTACTTTCTTCCCGTTTTTTGAGGAGAGTATGACCGTTATTTCGAAATCGCCCACTTCTTTTATTACACAACTTCTTCAACCCCACTTTCCTAAAGAGGCGTTTTCTGCCATTAAAAAAGATCCAGATGCTAAAAGGTATGTATTGCATTTTTACCTTATGTTGGATCAGCCAGACTTGCTAATTTCAGAATGGCTAAAAACCTGTAATAAAAAATATAGAGACTATATCAATCAGCCCCACGATTTACGTCAGGTGGATTTACAAGCTGAAAAATGGATCTTACCTACAGGCCTTCCTCCCCTTTCTTTAGCGGTTTTAATGGAGAGGGTGACCGTTGTAGATGCTCTCTGCTCTTCTTCTGACATTCAATTAGAAAGAAAGGATGGTAAGGGGTGGAGTTCGTTGCAACATGCAATTGTGAAAAATAATCCCCTAATTTTAGAACGGCTTGAAAGGGCAATTGACGAAAGATTTGGGATGAGGACAAACGTAGTTAGTACGCTCGCGAGCAGAAGGTTCCCATTTTTAAGAAAGATGGTGCGCGATTCTACTTTGGAAAATTTTGAAGAGCAGCAAGATGAAAAGGTTGTCGTTTATCAAGACGAAAACAAAGTTCTTCATTCTTTAAGCCAAACCGAGTTTGGGAAAATTAGGAATGGAGCTCTATTTTATGATGGGGTTATCGCTTCAAGCGAGGCGATTTTCTTTAATTGGTATAATAGAGCAAGCCATTCTGAAGATCCGATGATTCTTTGGATGGGAAAAAGATATGAGTCTTATTTAAAAAACAAACCCAAATTATTTCTCTCTCATGTGCAAGGGGGATCTGGCGTCGGGGTAAGGGCGGGTGAGCCGATCCCTTTTGCCGCTTTAGCGACTATTTTCGGTTCGAAAGTGGTAGTTTCATCACCGATACCCGATTTCCATTTGCCAGCTGGAGTTCCCGGAAAAAAGATTTCTAGTTATGGGGGGATGATCCAAGACGGATTTCCGAATATCGTCGAATTTCCTCTGATCATTGATGGGGTTGAATTAAGAGGTTTTATCGCCTCTCGAGACATTCAGCCAGGGGAACAGCTCTTTCGCAATTATGGGTATACCCATCCTATTAAAAAAGAATGTTCTCAACTTGCAATAGAAGAGGCGATAAAAGCTTTCCCTAAGCGGGGATCCCCTATAAGGATTTTAAACGAGATTAAAAAAATCGATGGGAATGGAAAAGACCCCTCTTCTCAGTTGCACTATCAGATCTCTATTGCAGGGTTAAAATACCTAGTTCATACTCCCGCTCTTTTACTTAGTCTGATTGTTCGAGGACATTTTGAGATCGATTCAATGGAAAGATTCCTCAAAGATCCCGATCTCCATCGGATCGCTGAGTTCAGCGGACGGGAGGGGGAAAAAATCTTGAAGCTTTATAGAGTAGCTCTAAATGCGTTAAGTCTTTTCGAACCGCATCTGGCACTTCATTCAGAATTGAGGGATGTGATTGCAACAGGTTTTGAAAAAAATGCCCAAACTACTGTAGCAGCTCTTTATCTAATGTCCCAAAAAACTATTTCTGAAAAGCCTTTAGAGGAGTGGAAAAAGGATTTGGAGGGGTTTTCTAAGCGATCGTCTTCTGAAAAGAAGCTAGAGAAAAATTCTCCTGATCATATTCCCCTCGAAATATCGGCCGTTGAAAATAAAAATGATGCTAATTAATCCTTCAAAAATTTCTTTTAGAACAACCTCTAAAGCCCTATTTTTGCATTTGAAGGAGCTTTATGGGAGGTCCTAATTCGTCGGTGGTAGCATTTTTAATAGCTTCATTAATGACCCATTCAGAATTATCGGCCTCTTCGATCAGCTTTTGAACAAGCTCCATATGATTGGAGGCTAGATAGGGGAGAGCGATTGCCCGATGCGGGTCTGATTGAACGAGGGATTTTAATTTTTCATGTTGCTCAAACGAGGCTGTATATTCAATCGCCATTTCTCGAACGTATTCTGGATCTTTTGCTTCGGCAAGTAATCTTTGAATGATAATTGAAGACGAGGCGCAAGTAATCGCTTTTACCCGATGCTGGTCTGTTTCGATGAGTATATTGAGGGCCGATTGTAAATTTTGTGAAGCGGCTTGCTGAATAGCCCAAATGCGAGTGGCTTCTTGATTCTCTGCTTTAGCAAACAATCTCCCGACAAGAGTCATGTGGCGAGGGGCTGCATAGGCGATGGCGAGACCCCGATGGAGATCTTTTTGAATGAGGGCATTAAGGACCGGTTGCGCACCTTGAGAAGCGGCATCTACAATAGCCTGCATCTGAACTTGCTCCCTATTCTCTGCTTGAGCTAGTAAATTTCTGACAAGAGACATATGTCTGGGGGCGGCATGGACAATCGCAATTCCCCGATGCACATCCGATACAATGAGGGCGTTTAGAGCGGCTCGCCGATTCTTTGCAGCAACTTTTGCAATCACCTCTCTCCTCATTTGCTCCCGATTTTCTGCTTGAGCGAGTAGATTGTCGATTAGAGGTATATGTTGTGGTGCGGCATAGGTGATAGCAATTCTTCTGTGACGGTCGGTTTGAATAAGGGCATTTAAAAGGGGATAATATCGGTTCAAAATGGCAAGTTTAATCGCTCTTGTACGGATAAGAAGAGAGGGGGGGCTTTCAGAAACAATTTGAGCAACCCTTTCACTGTCATTTTGTCGGACTGCAGTGATTAGAGGGGCCTCAGGAGATAAATTTTGTTCCGCTACAGCGGCTACATTACTTGCTAAAACCGCTTGCTGAGGTTCAGTTATCCTACCAATCCTGCCTCTGCATAGAGGGCAAGTATTCTCTAGTTCAAGCCAAGGGCGTAAACACTCTGCATGAAATCTGTGCCTTGAGTCATGCAGGGGGATAGAGGTGAGAGGGGATTCCGCAGTCTCTTCTCTCCGGCAGATGGGGCAAGGGGCAGGGGGTGATTGAATCGTCATAAAATTTTTTCTTGAGGGCTAGATAATTTCAAATAATCTCTTTTTTATCAATCTAAAATATTGATAATAATTATTTTACGTGTCGTTTCTGGTGAGTGCTGAAGATCGATTCGCTTTTTTTTAAAAAAATTGTTTACAAAATCGGGGATCGCTTTTATTAGGGGGCTAAGGGAACAAATATAAGGATGGTCCTTACATGAAAAACATTAAGATGTTAGATAAGCTATCGATCTTTTTAGTACTTCTCGGCGGTATTTGCTGGGGTTTGATCGGAGCATTTGGGTTTGATTTAATCGGCTCACTCTTCAATACAGACGGCGATATGATGTCTTCTTTGACACGTATCATCTACGTATTAGTCGGCTTGTCAGCTGTTTACCGCATTGTGCTGTGGGCACAAAGCCAGAGGAAATAAGGTTTCTTCATAGCCCTAATTGCGTTGCAGTTAGGGCTCTATTCTACGCCATGAAGTACCCTTCTTTCACTTCTATGGGGCCTCCTATCAAGGCGGGTCTCATTCTAGAGGTTGTTTCAGCCCATAATTGATAAGCCTCCTGTTTTGAGATAGAAATCCTCCCTCTTTCGGATCTCTGTGCTAAATCGCCAAAAAATTGAGCTGTTTTATCAAAGTTATTCCAAATAAACGTACAAAGGTCTACTGAAGTCGTGAATAAAAACCCCCCTATTGTTTGGGGAGCCGAAAAAATAGTTCCTATAATGGTCCATATGTTGATCATTCTTGCTGCAGCGGTCAAATAGGGAATTTCTGGAAATTGCACAATCATTTCCCTTGTGATCCAAACAGCTCCAATAAACTTAAGACTGTTTTTGTAGATCCAATCTT
>CAYWDE010000199.1:0-3896 GCA_964456885.1 uncultured bacterium
CATTCGATATCAGCCTCGCTAAGCCTTACTATGTGAGCCGTTACTTAGTATTCAACCCATTCTTCGGTCTTCGCGGCGGTTGGATCGACCAACATTTCTCTGTTGACTATCAAGGAAGTCTTTCTGGCGGTAATACACGCACAGTTCACCACGGAGATAACGATTTCTGGGGTGTGGGCGCAAGAGCGGGTATCTGCACTGACTGGATCTTAGGGAAAGGATGGAGCCTATTCGGCAACATCGCAGCGGCTATGCTGTCTGGTAAATTTGAAGTCGATCAAAGCTTAGCGATTCCTGCGGCAAGCGCTGGCAACAGTGAAGGTTTTGACATCAGAAACGATTTCTACCAAAACGTACCTAACTTCGAGATGGCTCTCGGTCTTGCTTGGGGAAAACACTTCAACAAGAAGAGAAACCACGTAGGTGTAAGACTCGCTTATGAATTCCACGAATGGTGGGATCAACTCAACATGAAGAAATTCTACTCAGGCGTACTAGGGATACCAACAGCTGCTACACCTGCTGTCACTGGCGGTTATGCTAACGACACAGTCAGCCGTGGTAACTTCACACTGAACGGTCTTTCTCTCAAAGTCCAATTCGATATCTAATGATCGATTGGAGTTAAATGTGCGAAGGCCTCGCTTGAAAAAGCGAGGCCTTTTTTTGTCGTTAGAAAATCAAATAAAAATTTAATGGAGTAGAGTTTCCTGGAGGACAAGAGCTGCAACGCCTGCGAGATAGCTGAGGAGCGCAATCAGGCTGATCTTCCGGAAATACCAGAGGAAATCTACTTTCTCAAGCCCCATAAAAGCGACCCCAGCAGCCGATCCAATGATGAGGATACTCCCCCCTGTCCCTGCGCAGTAAGCGAGCATTTGCCAGAGATAGGAATCTGGTGGGTAAGTTTGCATATCGTACATCCCCATTCCGGCAGCAACTAAAGGGACGTTATCTATGATCGCTGAGATCAGACCAATGAGGGTTGCAATGACCGAAATATTCCCAATTGCTTTGTCGAGAAAATGGGCTAGCTGATCTAAAAAGCCGGCGACATCCAGAGCGCTAATGCAAAGCAAGATCCCAAGAAAAAAAAGGACTCCTGAAGTATCAATGCGTGTCAAAACTTGTGGAAGGCGTAAATGTTGCCTTGTTTCATGAGGCGCATGGAGAATATCTGTAATCAACCAGAGGGCGCCTAAAGAGAGGAGAATCCCCATAAAAGGGGGCAATCCGGTGATGGCTTTAAAGATAGGGACAAAAATAAATCCGCCGATCCCTGCAAAAAAAACAATCCGTGATCCGGGTTCTACCTCTTCTTGATGCGCTAGGGAAACAGCTCTCGGATAGATCCCTTTTAAATTCCAACCGATCAAAACAAGGGCGACGATAAACGAGATGAAGCTAGGGAGGAAAAGGGTCTGCATCACTTTTAAGGAGGTGATATTCCCTTTGATCCAGAGCATTGTTGTCGTCACATCCCCAATCGGAGTCCAGGCACCTCCAGCGTTTGCCGCAATCACCACCATCGATCCGAGGATCAGACGCTCTTTTGAATCGGTTACAAGTTTACGGAGCAAAGAGATCATTACAATCGTTGTGGTGAGGTTGTCAAGAATGGCTGAGAGAAAAAATGTAGCAAGACCAATAATCCAGAGCATTTTTCTTTTTGAGTTTGTCTGGATTAAGTCGGTAATGACTTTAAACCCTTTATGGACATCGATCACCTCAACAAGGGCCATAGCGCCAATCAAGAAAAAAATGATCTGACTCACATCATTCACTTTCTCTCCGAGAGCGTGCATATTAGGAGCAGCAAAAAAAAGGAACATCCAAGTGAAAGCGGCCATCAGTAGAGCCGATGCGGTCTTATTGACTCGGATATTGTGTTCAAAGATGATCGCGAGATAACCGATAATAAAAACAAGAATAATCATGAGAGTTCCTTTTGAAGTATATCGTGCATTCGGATCAGCCCAACCACTTTCCCCTCTTCTAAAACGGGTAAAACGGTGATCGGCCGAGCTGGATCCTCTTCCATTATTTTAACCGCTTCAAGAGCGAGTTTGTTGGAAGAGACGGTTTTCGGTGAGGGGGTCATCAGTTCTGAAACAGGTAAACTCAAGGCATTAGGTCCTTTCGATTGGATCGCCCTCCTTAAATCCCCGTCTGTAAAAATCCCCTTTAAAAACCGGTGTTCGTCAACGGCCAAAAGACAGCCGCACCGCTTAAGAGATAATTCATGAAGGACATGGAGAAGTTGATCAGAGGGTTTACAAAGGGGGACATCGGCTCCTTTGAGCATGAGATCTGCCACCTTAAAACTAATTTTACGACCTAACGATCCGCTGGGGTGATTCGCAGCAAAATCGGTGACGCTGAACTGCTTGGCATGCATAAGGGCAACAGCCAAACAATCTCCAAAAATCAGCTGGGCAGCTGTCGAAGTGGTCGGAGCTAAATTATAGGGGCAGATCTCTCTCTGAATCGGAAGGACTATCGAAAGATCAGATAATTTAGTTAGGGTCGAATGGGCCACTGAAACGACAGCGATCGTCGTAGCCCCTTTTTTTTGTACATGGGGGAGGAGTTCAATGAGCTCCTTCGACTCCCCGCTTTTACTAAAAACCAAAAAAAGGTCTTTAGAGGAGATAAATCCGATATCTCCATGGAGAGCATTCGCGGGAGAGAGGAAGAGAGAGCGGGTCCCAGTTGATGAGAAGGTGGTCGCTATTTTCTCAGCGATATGGCCGCTTTTCCCAACACCCGAAAGGATGATCACCCCTTGACAAGCAAGCAGTTTGTCCAATACTCTCTGAGATTGGGTATGATCAATCAAATCGAAGAATTGGTTGAGGTATTGGCGCTGATCTCTAAATAGGGTCTGTAACATACCTGTTAATTTTACAAACTGCTAGACTTAAACGAAAAGGGTTATTTATGGGAAAGGTTCCAATCGCGGTTGCTGAGGGTGATGGGATTGGCCCAGAAATCATGAAAGCAACCCTCCATATTTTGGAGGCGGCAGGCGCTTCGATAGAGATCCACAAAGTGGAGATTGGAGAGAAGCTTTATCTGAAGGGTTTCCCCACCGGAATGGACCCTAAAATGTGGGACATTATCCGAGGGACAAAAGCGTTTCTTAAAGCCCCTATCACAACCCCCCAAGGGGGCGGATTTAAAAGTCTGAATGTGACGATCCGGACGACCCTTGGACTCTATGCAAATGTTCGCCCTTGCGTCTCTTATTTCCCCTACGTTGCGACCAAACACCCCGAAATGGATGTAGTGATTGTCCGGGAAAATGAGGAGGACCTCTACTCTGGGATCGAATATCGGCAAACTCCCGATGTCTGCAGCTCGATCAAACTGATTTCCCGAGCTGGATCTGAAAAGATCGTCCGATACGCTTTCGATTATGCGAAAAGGCACGGGCGGAAAAAAGTGACCCTCTTCATGAAAGATAATATCATGAAGTTCTCCGATGGCCTTTTCCATAAAGTTTTTGATGAGATTGCCCAAGAATATCCCGACATCCTCAATGAGAGCTGGATCGTCGATATTGGAGCGGCTAAGCTCGCCGACACCCCTGAAGTATTCGATGTGATCGTGATGCCGAACCTCTATGGGGATATCCTATCCGACGTAGCTGCACAAATCGCCGGTTCAGTAGGCCTTGCGGGATCGGCTAATATCGGCGATAAAGGGGCGATGTTCGAAGCGATCCACGGATCTGCCCCCAGAAGAGCTGGACAAAATGTGGCAAATCCGTCAGGCCTCCTCCTCGCTGCGATTCAGATGCTCGACCATATCGGACAGCCTGAAGTCGCAACCAAAATTCACAACGCCTGGCTCACCACTCTCGAAGAGGGGATCCACACCTACGACATCTACAA
>CAYWDE010000200.1:0-3885 GCA_964456885.1 uncultured bacterium
GGGAGAGAATCTGCCCATAAGCGACAACTACAAATAGATCGGCTTGAAACGTAGCTAACGTTTCGAGAAATAAGGGGTCTGACGCTTTCTCTGGCTGAAAAAGGGGGAGACTTTTTTCTAAACTAACCCCTTTAACGGGGGATGGGGTGAGCTGCAAAGAGCGCCCCTTAGCCCGATTGGGTTGAGTGACGACTGCAGCTACTTCAACATGATGGCTGAGAAGGTACTGAAGACATTCTGCAGCAAACGAGGGAGTACCAAAAAAAATGATCTTCAAAGGGGAACTTTAATCCTCGAAATATTGCTCTTCACTTTCACCCTGCGATAGCTTAGTGACCCCCTCAAGCCCTAAAAGCCCTCTTTTCGAATTCTTGCAGAATTCAATCCAGTGCTTCACTTCTGTATGGGGCGCAATTTCGCTTTCAATTTGACTAATCGCATCTTCTAAATGGAGCCCTGAACGATAGGTAATTTTAAAGGCTTTACTTAAAGCGACCCGCACTTCCAGAGGGAATTTATGCCGTTTTAAGCCGATGATATTGATCCCCCCAAATTTATAGGGGAAGCCTCCCCCTACTGTATAGGGAGGGACATCGCGAGGTACGCGGCTGAATCCCCCAACCATCGCGTAACAACCAATGCGAGAAAATTGGTGCACAGGGGTCATCCCCCCAATGATGGCGCAGTCTTCAACGATGACATGACCTGCTAACATCGCACTATTTGACATGACCACCCGGTTTCCGATTTCGCAGTTGTGTGCGACATGGCAATAGGCCATGATGAGACACTCGTCTCCAATCCGGACAACAGAATTTTCCTGACAAGAGGAGTTAATGGTGACAAACTCGCGGATTTCACACCGTTTTCCAATCACCACATAGGTTTTTTCCCCTCGAAATTTGAGGTCTTGAGTTTTTGTCCCGATACTGGCGCTCGGCCAAATAACGGTCCCTTCCCCAATACTTGTATGCCCGTCTATATAAGCATGAGATTTAATCACAACATTGTCTTCAAGGGTCACTGTACTTTTGACAACTGCAAAGGGTTCTATTGTGACGTTTTTGCCGATTTTCGCTCCCGGCTCTACAATCGCTTGAGGATGTATATTAGACATGAAAACCCGATTTGACGTTACAGAGTGTTTGTAAATACTCTTTTATAGTTTATCTTTATCTACCAGGGCAAAACTCAGCTCTGCTTCTACAGCAAGAACTTGCCCGATCATCGCTTTTGCTTGGATTTTTCCACCATTACCACTTATATGGAGCCCTTTTGCATGTAAAAGAAGAGCATCTCCTGGCAAGACAGGTTTTCTGAATTTTGCACCCGTTACATTCAAAAGAACAGCAATTTTTTTCACATACCCTTTCTGATGGACTAAAACGCCGCCCGTTTGCGCCAACGCTTCTAAAATCAAAACGCCTGGCATAATAGGGACTCCAGGGAAATGCCCTTGAAAAAAAGGTTCATTGACAGTGACATTCTTCAAGCCGAGAATCTCATTCTCTTCTAAGTTGATTTCGAGAATCCGATCTACAAGCAAAAAGGGGTATCTATGAGGTAAAATCTTTTCGATGTCCTTCGCATTAAAAATAAAAGGACGGTTTTGTGGATCTCCCATTAATTGCACTCCAATTTTGCGATCAATTTAGCAAAGGCAATATTGCTTGAATGACCTGAACGAACGGAAATAATGTGGCCTAAAATTGGAGCGCCAACAAGGGAAAGATCTCCAATAAGGTCTAAAATCTTATGGCGGACCATCTCATCGGGAAATCGGGCCCCTTCAGGATTCATAATTTGATCCCCTCGGATCACTAAGGCATTCTCTAGCCCACCCCCCTTGATCAACCCCTTTTCAATAAAAGGGAGGATCTCTTCATAAAGAGAAAACGTGCGGCAGGGGGCGATCTCCGTTTTAAAACGGCTAGGGGTTAGGGAGAGGGTATAAAATTGAGAACCTAAAAGAGAAGATTGAGGATAATGGAGAGTATAACTGATCCGAAAATCGGGAGAGGGGAGCGCAATGAGATGAACCTCTTTTTCCGAGAAATAGATCGGATCCTTTATTTCAATAAACTTCCGAGGGGTTGTTTGAACTTGGGCTCCCGCTTTTTCAAGTAACTCGACAAAAAAAAGAGAGCTCCCATCAGCCGCTAGGATTTCGGGACCTTCCACTTCAATGCGGGCATTATCAATTCCTAGTCCCCGAAAAGCAGATAAAAGATGCTCAACCATATAAATGCTCGCTTTTTCATTCGCAAGCCGAGTACAGCGGGGAGCTTCCCGAACCAAGGAAAGATGTGCAGCGAGCTCCGGTTTCCCGGCGAGATCGATCCGCTGAAAAACGATTCCCGTATTGGGAGGAGCAGGGAGAATTTTTAAAGAGACTTTTTCACCGGTAAATAGCCCATATCCAGAAGCGGCTACTTCATTTTTAACCGTCTTCTGCATATCCCCGTTTAAGGTGGATGTTAAGTCACTCAATCAAATACCTGTTTATACGTTTTACGAAAAATCTTCCTAAAAAGTTAACGGAGTAACTCATTTACGGCAACTTTTTCTTCCTGAAGAGAAAATAGGAGAAGGCAAAACTGAAGCTAATTCCTAAGATTGCGCTATCTCCCCACCAAGTGTAGAGCGTCGAGTAGGAGCGGACGGGTAATGTAAAATAGAGAATCTCTGTTCTCCTCTTTTCTTGAGGAAGAATCTGTTGAATAGATCGGCCAAAACAGTCAATTCCGCAGCTAATTCCCGAATTGCAAGCCCGCAAAACAGGAACCCCATTTTCTACGGCTCTCACCCTCCCATGATCCAAATGTTGTTGTGCCAATTTGGAATGGGGGAACCAAGAATCATTGGTCAAATTCACCATTAATTGGGCCCCTTTGACCCTTAATGTGCGGATCAAACTGCTAAAAGTCTCCTCCACACAAATCGAGATCCCTATCGGCACATCCCCTTTAAAAACTTTCCCTTCCGTTCCACATTTGAACGAGCTGTAGATCCCAAATTGCTCCCCTAAAAACTGAGAAAGCCCTTCCCACCGCTCTAAGGGGATGTATTCTCCTACCGGCACTAACACCTGCTTTTCATACCGTTCATATGGGGTATTTTGCGGGCGAAAATGGAAAGCGGCATTGTACGAACCGTGAAAGTCTCTATCGTCAAGACCAGTGATCACATCGGCATTCGATTGGTTGGCCAAAGTTTGCAAAAGGAATGCATTGCTAACCTTCCAAAATCCCCTATCAAACAGTGCATATGGCCGTTTAAGAGGGGGAAACGCCTCTTCTTTAAAAAATTTAGGGACCGATTTGAGTTGATATCCCATAGCATGAGCCCCTAAAGGGAGGGCCGCTTCAGGGAGGACAATCAGGTCAATCGGGTTCTCCCTTAAACTCTGCAGTTCATCGATAATCTGCCCCCACTGAACAAGCGGAGGGATATAGGCGCCAGGCTTATTGGGAGAAAACTCTTTCTCCTCTGGCATTAAGTTTGTCTGGATAAGTGCGACTCTTAGATCTTTTCCAGAAAGGAGATGGGATTCTGCCCAATGTTGGTGAAGAGCCCCAAAAAAATAAGGGAAAGCGGCTAACGAAAGCCATAAAGCAACCCCTTTTTTTGAATTCTCTATCCAAGCTTTCATCGCAGCTAAATTGACCAGGATCACCCAAAAAGAGAGGCCAAAAATTCCCCACACAGCGGCGAACTGGAGAGAATAGAACGAATCGGTCAAAGCCAATCCAACCATATTCCAGGTAAACCCACAGAGGAAAAAGAGACGGATCCACTCAAACATAACCCAGATCCCTGCAATAGCCAACGCCCGATGCCAAGAGATCGATTCACCAATGAGTAGAGAGATGATCCCAAACTGAA
>CAYWDE010000201.1:0-3877 GCA_964456885.1 uncultured bacterium
GATCGACATACAGAGAAGAAAACAAGCTCGACGTATAGCAGAAAAACAGATCCGCTACCTAAAAGGGACAATGAGCTTGGAAGAACAAGAACCAGATCCCCACTTTTTAGAAGAACTCAGGAAGGAGAAAGAGGAGGAATTGTTGCATTCTAAAGCAAAACTATGGGAAACCAAAAATGATTAAATTTTATTTTCCCGAAGGCGGCACCCCAATCAATGACCTTAGCGGGCTGAAATTTTCCTGGATCCAGACATTGAGCGATCTCAATCGGGCGGAAGCGGAAAATATTTTCCGTGCTCAAAAAAAATATTTAGAAACGGCTGTTGACCATCCTCTAAAATGGTTCAACCCCACTTATTTAAGGAAGATCCATCAAGCGATGTTTGGTGAAGTTTGGAATTGGGCCGGTTCTTGGAGAAAATCGATTACAAATATAGGAATAAAGCCCCAATTCATCCCCCTCCGTTTATCAGAATTTTGCACTCAAGTCATCTCATGGAGTCTTCAGCCTACTGAATGGTCTTTTCTGGAACAATCAGCACGAATTCACCACCAGTTAGTAAGCATTCATCCTTTTGAAAATGGGAACGGGCGATTTTCTAGGCTCGTAGCAGACCGCTATCTTTTAGCTCACCGCTGCCCACATCCCATTTGGCCCTCAGAAATAGGGAAAGAGAGCAAAGTGCGCGATCGCTATATTTTAAGCCTTAAAGCAGCTGATCAAGGAGATTTTCAGCCTTTAATCCAATTGATGAGAGAATTTACATATATTCAAGATAAATGATCTCGTAAAGGGGGTGAAACACCCCCTATTGAAATCGGAGGGAGTGGGATTCGAACCCACGAAACGCTTTCACGTTTACACGCTTTCCAAGCGTGCTCCTTAAGCCACTCGGACATCTCTCCGTAAAAAAGACCCCTCAATCTTACCTAATTATTCATTATCTTATCAAGTATCCACTTACCCTATTCTACCTCTAAATTAAATGTAAGCTTTAGCAATCTTTTTTTTACTACAATAAAAACAGGTCGTTTTGACAAAATAATCATGACAAACAAGGAACTATTTATTATGAAATCTAATATAAAGGCGCTCACTCTTTATCACTCCCCTTCTTATTCTCAACAACTCATTGAGAAGAGGAGCTACCAAAAAGCCCTAAATTTAGAGAAAGCTGCTTTACGTCTATTAAACCCCTTCCCCCGTTCTATTCTCTACAGATTACCACCTGATATGATCGAAGATATGGTCTGGGAAGCCCTCGAAACCCTCAATAAAACCAAGAAAGAAACCACACAGCTCTTAACAGCAGCTCCTATAACGCCCCTCAAATCTTCGTTTTCCCTAACAGAATTTCTCGCTCAAAACCCAGCCCTTTTGACCCAGACTCTTGAAGAAGATCCAACTTCTGTAAAAGAGCGTCTGATTGAATATATTCTCTCTATGGAAAGTTTAAGCTCTCTCGACCTCATTCCCGACGCCTCCAGGCTATTGGAGGCCGATGAAAACAGGGACAACAGAGAGCTCTTTGAACAAGAAGATGCGCTCGCTTTGCGAGCTACATTTAACGCAGAAGACATTGAGCGGATATTGATCAAACATAGCCATCTAAATGAATTGAAAATTCTATCAAACAATACAGGCTGTATCAAGCCTATTACAACCTATGGAAAAGATCTCTCTTCTCTGTTTCTCGTAGGAACAGATTCCATTGGGGGATCTTTCGCCCCAAACCCACTACATCTTGAGAATGAATCTTTTGAGATGGGTAGTATAGGGAGAGGTTTTAATTCTGCCGAAATTGATCGCTTAACTTCTTCTCTACCCCATTTACAGGAGTTGAAGATGTGTGGGTGGAACACCGATTGGTCTGTTACACAAACCTATTTGTCCCGTTTAACAAATTTAACCTCCATTACTTTGCAACCAGCTCTCCATTTTGGAGAAGAGGGGGTAAATAATTTATCGAGCCTTACCCAACTTGCGAATATTGAACTCCACGCTTCCCACCTACAAAATCACCACCTTTCCCCGTTGCGCGGATTACGGAACCTCGGAACCTTAAAATTGGTTGATCCCAATTTTGGTGATAGGGGCCTCCAAGAAACAATTTCCCATTTGATGCAGCTCACCTCATTAAAGTTGATAGGATCCCATTCCTTCACTGATGCTGGCTACGCTTCGTTAGCTTCTTTAACGAATTTAGAAAGTCTAGATCTATCTGAGTCGAATATCACGAACCAATCTCTCACTCATTTTGCTTCTCTGCCAAATTTAAGAACTTTAATTTTAAACGACTGCTCCTTCATTACCGCTGCAGGCTTCGCATACTTAAGAGAACGACTCCCTAATCTCGATATCCAATATTGATTTTTTAGAGAAAGCATCCCCTTGCTTTATATGGAAGGAAGAGCGATATTTCTTAGGGTAGATTATGCACCTAAGAATTATTTTATTTTCACTGAGCCTTTTAGCGTTGGCTGGCTGCGGAAAAGACGCTGCCCCTGCCCCCGAAAAAAAACCTCTATTATTAGTCAGCATCGCCCCGTACCGTTTTCTTGTGGAGCGGATCGCCGGCGACACATTTGATGTCCAAACGGTCGTCCCTGCCAATTCCAACCCCCACTCTTTTGAGCCCACTTCGGGTCAGGTAACCAACATCGGCAGATGTCAAGTATGGTTTTTAATTGGTGAACCGTTTGAAGCAAAAATTTTACCCATCTTAAAAAGTCGGAATCCCAATCTGATTGTAATCGATTTACGGGATGGAATTAAGCTGATCGAAGATCAGCATGAATTGAGCTGCCACCACTGCTCCATGGACCATTTAGATAGGCACATCTGGCTCAGCCCTAAATTGGCCAAAGATCAGGCGGGAACCATCGAACGGGCGCTTAAACAGCAATTTCCTGAAAAAGGGGAGGCCTTTCAAGCGAATTTGACAAAACTCTCCGATGAGCTCCTCATATTGGATGCTGAAATTAGAGAAATTTTGAAGCCTGTAGCGAACCGCACTCTTCTAGTCTCCCATCCCGCTTTTGGCTATTTTTGTAAGGATTACAACTTTATCCAATTATCTGTTGAGTATGAGGGGAAAGACCCAAGACCTAAACATTTGGCCGATACATTGAAACGGGCTGTGACTGAGAGCGCCGAGTTAGCCCTAGCTCTCCCCCAATACAATAATAAAGGGGCTCAACTGATTGCTGAAAAACTGCATTTGCCGATCCGTGTAATCGACCCCTACTCATCCGACTATTTTGAAACGATGAGAAAGCTAGCCCATTTGATAGCGGAGCCCTATGCCGCAGATTGAAATTGAAAACTTATGTTTCTCCTATGAAGAAATAGGCATCTTGCAGAATGTCTGCTTGCGGATTCAAAAAGGGGAATTTGTCGGGATTATGGGGCCTAATGGGGGCGGCAAGACGACCCTTTTAAAACTTCTTCTTGGGTTTTTAAGCCCTAGCTCAGGGAGAGTCAAAGTAAAAGGTAAAATTGGCTACGTCCCCCAAGTACAGCAGACCGATCGTGATTTCCCGATCACATTGAATGAACTGGTCCTTCTAGGAGCCCTCTCAAAAACAACTTTTTGGGGCACCTATCCAGCGGAAGTGAAGGAAAAAGGGGCCGCATTTATCGATCTCCTCGGGTTGACCGAACATAAAGAGAAGGTATTCGGCTCACTATCTGGAGGCCTTGCTCAAAGAGCTCTCCTCGCAAGAGCGCTCCTCTCCGATCCCGATCTCCTCCTTTTGGATGAGCCGACAGCGAATATAGACGCCGCATCGACCCGGGTGATCTTTGAGATTTTAGAAAAACTGAAAGGGGACAAAACAATTTTACTTGTCACTCACGACCTTAAAACGATTGTA
>CAYWDE010000202.1:0-3876 GCA_964456885.1 uncultured bacterium
TGCATTTGCAATGAGTTCTCGTACGGCGATGATAGGGTACATACGAACTGATCTACGAAATGCCTGGCCAATTTCCTCGTTTTGAGGCAACTGGTCGTTTGCATAATTAGCAATTTCATCAAAACTAACGGCATAGCCCTTACAAAACTCCTGCTCTTTGATGCCGTTGATTCGACTGTCTCCCCGATACAGAACGACGCGGGGAGCTTTTCTGCCAAGATGATCAAAATAGGTATGCTGCTGTTTTCTGGCTTCAAAATTGAACTCGCCCCGTTTGATAGCGCGCTGCGTTTCCTGAACCCAGTCTTCAGCATCCTCTTTGAGTTCAAAACTTTTGCAAACGGAAGGGTGTCCCTTGATGCGAATGACAGCGCGCCAAACTTTGGTGCCGTCCTCATTATCTCTTCTGTAAATCGATGCCATCTCTCCAATCCTTATATTGAGTTTGATTGGAAGGGGGCAACACCAAAACTTTTCTTCGTTGCACCGCTATTGCACCGGCAACTGTTTTTCAAACTGAGAGTCAATGTCGACCCCCCAGATTGAAATGACGTAAATTGCTGATACTGAAATGGATAAAAGAGTTGAGACTTGATGGGTTCGAACCATCGACCCTCTCATTAAAAGTGAGATGCTCTACCACTGAGCTAAAGTCTCTTGATTGCCCCCGATTTCTCGGGGGGCTTTTGCTTATGACCCCAAGGGGATTCGAACCCCTGTTCGCAGAATGAAAATCTGATGTCCTAGACCGGGCTAGACGATGGGGCCAGGCGTTAAACGTGATTGATTTTAGCCTATCACCCTTATTTTCTGCAACCTGTTAAATCGTCATAATCTCTTTTTCCTTTTCCGCGCAAGTGATATCGACATCTTTACAGAACTTGTCGGTTAGGTCTTGGATCGTTTTTTCCGCCTTTTTCATCTGGTCTTCAGCGATGATGCCGTCCGCTTTTTGCTTCCGGACGAGATCGTTGAATTTCCGGCGCACATCGCGGAGGGAGACCTTGGTTTTTTCTCCATGATCTTTACACTGCTTCGCGATCTGTTTTCTGATCGATTCGTCCATTGGGGGGACGTTGATCCGGATCACTTTCCCATCGACCATCGGATTGACGCCTAGATTGGCAGCTTCGATCGCTTTGGAGATCGCATTGGTATTGGTATGGTCAAAAGGGGTAACGACGATTTGGCGCGCTTCAGGGACTGTGATATTCGCCACAGCCTTTAAGGGCATGAAAGAACCATAGATCTCTACATGAATTTTATCGAGGATAGATGCGTTTGCACGTCCTGTACGGAGCGTTTTCAACTCAGATTTAAGATGGTCAAGAGTTGTCTGCATCGCTGATTTGACTTGTGATTCTATATTGCTCATATTTAGTCTCCAGCTACTAAAGTTCCGACCGACTCATTATAGATAGCTGCTTTGAGTGAATGGTCAAACATATTAAAGACCCGAATCGGAATCCGGTTCTCTTGGCAAAGGGCAATCGCTGTTGCGTCCATTACCTGTAGTTTGCTCGCTAGCACTTCTGAGTAGGTCAATTGTTCAAACTTGTTGGCATTAGCGTACTTTACGGGGTCTTTGTTGTAAATTCCATCCACTTTAGTCGCTTTAAAAAGAATTTCGGCCTGAATTTCGAGCGCACGGAGGGCCGCAGCGGAATCGGTTGTAAAGTAGGGGTTGCCGGTCCCACCAACAAAAATCAGGACAATCCCTTTTTCCAAGTATTTGAGGGCGTTTTTCCAAGAATAGGATTCTGCCATGACATCGAGAGTGATTGCGCTCATGATCCGACTTTCACAGCCGATTTTTTCAAACGCCTGTTGAAGGGCGATCCCATTGATGAGAGTGGCGAGCATCCCGATATGGTCGGCTGGGGTCCGTTGCATCCCGTCTTGCGTCGCTTTAACGCCACGGAAAATATTCCCGCCGCCAATGACGACTCCAACTTGGACGCCGAGTTGTGTTAATTCCTGAACAGAGAGGGCAATTTTTTGACAAGCGTCTGAGTCAACCCCATATTTTTGGTCACCCATAAGGGCTTCCCCAGACAGCTTGAGCAGAATCCGTTTATAGGCCGGTTTTTTCACTGACCCACTTTCCAGCGCCAGAAGCACTTAATGGAAAGGGGTTTTCCTACTTTCTTGGCGCAGATTTCAAGAAATTGTTGAACAGTTACGCTATTGTCTTTGATGTATTTCTGGTTAACTAAACAGAACTGATCTGTGTAAGCTTTTACTTTCCCAGCGACAATCTTATCGACAATGTTGGCCGGTTTCCCTTGCACTTGTGAACGGGCAATTTCCTCTTCACGAGCAATCACAGTTGGAGGAACTTCCTCTTCTTTGAGATACTCAGGATTTTCTGCCGCGACGTGCATTGCAATTTCTTTTGCGATTTCTTCTTGACCCGCAGCGCCAGAAATCTCTACGACGACAACAAGTTTACCCCCCATATGGGAATAGATCCCAAAAGAGCTGTCAGGACGCTTAGCTATTGTTTCCAAACGGCGGAGTTGAATATTTTCCCCCAGAGCTTGAATGACTAAGTTCCGATACTGTTCGATCGTGATCGATTTATCTTTGTAATAGGGTTGCTGAATGAGATCCGCAAGAGATTTTACGTGACCTTCTAAAGCCTGTTTTACGCAATCGTGCAAGAAATGTTTGAATCGGTCGTTTTGAACAACGAAATCGGTCTCTGCATTTGCTTCAGCAAGGACGAGATGATTTTTATCTTCTGCAGCGAGGATCAGCCCTTCTTTGGTCTCACGCCCCTCTTTTTTCACGGCTGCAGCCATTCCCGCTTTTCGCAAGACATCGATCGCTTTTTCGAGATCGCCTTCAGCGAGAACTAGGGCCTCTTTACATTTACCCATGCCAACGCCAGTCCGCTCTCGCAACTCTTTAATCATATCAGCTGTGATTTCTCTCATTGCGGAGGCTCCCTTATTCATCAGTCTCTTCTTCTTCGCTTTCCTCTTCGTCGCCCTCTTCCGCCTCTTTATCACCTTTAGAGACAGGTACGCTCATATCATTCTTTTTATCGATGACGGCTTGCATAATAGCTGTGAGGACGATTTTGATGCTCTTCAGAGCATCATCATTACATGCGATCACATACTCAATAGGATCTGGGTCGCAATTGGTATCGACAAGGGCCATGACTGGGATCCCAAGGGTATTAGCTTCAGCGACGGCGATGTGCTCTTTGCTTGGATCTACAACAATAATCAAACCTGGAGGTTTGCGCATTGCGCGGATACCAGAAAGGTTTTTGTCTAATTTGATCCGCTCTTTACCCATGAGAGACATCTCTTTCTTGGTAAAGCCTTCTCCGCCAGACGCAATCCGCTTCTCAATTCTCTCAAGTGTCTTTACCGATTGCCGAATGGTTTGCAAATTGGTCAAAGTTCCGCCGAGCCAACGTTCGCAAATGTAGAATTCGCCGCACTCTTCAGCACACTCTTTAACGACTGCTTTAGCCTGTTTTTTTGTGCCGACGAAAAGGATCGATTTTCTCTTACCCACGAGTTCTCGAACAAACTGTACCGCCGATCGGAGTTGTTGCAGAGTTTTTGCAAGATCGATGATATAAATGCCGTTTCGAGCTTCAAAGATGAAGCGTTTCATCTTTGGATTCCAACGATGGGTTTGGTGCCCGAAATGGGCGCCTGATTCGAGCAACTCCTTAATCGTTACTCCGGTCTCTTTCTGTGCTGTAGCCAAATTTTCCTCAAAAATTAAATTTCTCTCAGGGCTTTAAAAATACCATCTTATATTATCGCCTTGAAATAATCGAAATGACACTCGTAGCTTGGAAGTCTACTGTTATACCATTGAACTACAGGCGCGCAACAAAAATATAAAAAA
>CAYWDE010000203.1:0-3871 GCA_964456885.1 uncultured bacterium
GACATTGCTTCATTATTCCAGGCGATCGACTTCTTCGATCGCCTTTTTTTTTCTCTTTCCACTCACGATCAAATCACTTGTACCGATCCTAGCCTCCCTTGCGATCAATCAAATCTTGTAGCCAAAGCTCTCTCCCTTTTCAAAAAAAGACCCCCAATTAGGATCCACATCGAGAAAAAAATTCCGATGCAAGCAGGTCTTGGAGGTGGCAGCAGCAACGCTGCCACGGCACTTTGGGGAATCAATGAACTCTCAGGTCGCCCATTGACTGGAAAAGATTTGCTCTCTCTCGGCGCTCAGATTGGCTCCGATGTCCCTTTTTTCCTCTCCTCAGGGACCGCTTACTGCACAGGTCGTGGAGAGATCCTCGAGCCCTTTGCCCTACCAGCTATTCTGAAAGGTTTCATCGCGAAACCACTATATGGCCTTTCGACTCCTCTTGTTTATCAAAACACATCTCTCTCTGAATTGCCTCCTCGCGATCCGCTAATCGCCCTGCAAAATTATCCTCAGTTTTTCAATGATTTAGAAATCCCTGCTTTCCGGTTAGAGCCGAGACTCATCGCTCTTCGCAATCAGCTCCAAAAAAGCTTTCAGCAAGTAGTGATGACCGGAAGCGGCACCGCTTTCTTCTGCATAAACGGAATACCTAAACCTATTGAAGGGGTCCAATTTTTCCCCTTCCAATCGATCCAACGCCCCAATCCGTTAGAATGGTACAGAATTAATCCCGTATGATAAACTAACCTATTTTTAATAGAGGGAGTTTATGGGGAAAAAGCCGACGATTGTTGTCACTGGCGCAAGTGGGATGATCGGCTCTGGAGTTGTGCGCCATCTCAATGATCTAGGACATACGGAACTTCTTCTCGTCGATGATCTCAAAACGGGGGAGAAGTGGAAAAATCTCGTAGGCAAACAGTTTGCCGATCTCATTTCGAAGCACGCCCTTCTCAATTGGCTTCAGGGGAGAGAATCAGAGATCGATGCGATCATCCATTTAGGGGCTTGCTCAGATACTGTGGAGACCGATGGGGATTACCTTCTCGAAAATAATTTCCGCTACACGGTCAGGCTCGCCCAATGGGCTTTGAAAAATGGGAAGCGGTTCATCTACGCCTCCTCTGCCGCTACCTATGGCGATGGAGCTCTCGGATTTGAAGATAATGAATCGGAACTGGAAGCGCTGCGTCCTCTCAATATGTACGGCTATTCGAAACACCTAGTCGATTTATGGATGAAGCGGGAAAAGGTGTTGGATCAGGTTGTCGGATTGAAATACTTCAACGTGTTTGGCCCTAATGAGTATCACAAAGGGCGGATGGGATCGATGGTTTTAAAAATGATGCAAAAGTCTCACGACGGGAGCGCCTATCCCCTTTTTAAGTCGAATGATCCGAAATACAGCGACGGGGGACAAATGCGCGACTTCATATATGTGAAAGACGCTGTGAAAATGACTTGCGCTTTTCTGGATCCGAAATACAGAGATATCGGAGGGATTTACAATGTTGGGCAAGGGAAACCGACCACTTGGAATCTCCTCGCAACCGCCTTTTTTCAATCGATCCAAAAACGGACAAATATCGCCTATATCGATATGCCGCCAGATCTGATTCGCCAATATCAGAATTATACTTGCGCCTCTATGGATAAATTTCATAAGATCTTTTCGAGAGATCCCAAGTATAAGGAAATAACTCCCATCGAAACGGCTGTACGCGAATACGTGCAGAAGTATTTGATGAGAAACGAGCGATGGTAAAACTAGCCAGAACATTCAGCCATTTCCAACCTTTTAAAGCCCTTGTCCTCGGCGATTTCATGCTCGATACCTATACAACGGGGAGGGTGAAACGGATCTCGCCCGAGGCCCCCGTTCCGGTGATGGAGGTCCTTAAGCAGGAATCTCGTCCAGGCGGTGCAGGGAACGTCGTTCTCAATTTAGCTAAACTCTCTGCCACTGTCTATGCAGTGGGCCGGATCGGAAAAGATAAAGAGGGGGATGAGCTTAAAGAACTCCTCTCTCTAGCAGACACAAGGCTCCTTTTTGTCGATCCTGAATACAAAACTCCAGTTAAAAATAGGCTGATCGCCGATAGTCAGCAGCTGATCCGGGTCGACTTTGAAACGCTTACGCCCCTCTCCTTAGAACTCGAAGAGAAAATCATCGAGCAGTTAAAAGAGTGGATCCCGCAAGTTGATGTACTCGCGATTTCCGATTACGGAAAAGGATTTTTAAGTGTCCGATTGATCCAATCGGCTATCCAGATCGCTAAAGAGGCGAATATCCCATCGATCGTCGATCCAAAGGGGTCCGACTTTTCAAAATACCGGGGTGCGACAGTCATTAAACCAAATCTCTCTGAAGCTTACGCTGCTGCAAAATGTCCACCAAGCGCAACACTCGATGAGGTGGCCAAACAACTCCATTCTCTAGCCGATATTCTTCTCATCACCCGTTCTGAAGCGGGGATTTCGATTTTCACCGCCGATGGACTTCGGGCCGATTTTCCTGTCCGCTCAAAAGAGGTGATCGATGTCACAGGGGCAGGAGATACTGTCCTCTCTCTGATTTGCCTTGGGCTTGCCAATGGACTCGATATCCAACTGGCCGCTCAGCTCGCAAACATTGCAGCGGGCCTTGCGATCGAGAGGCTCGGTTGCGTCCAAGTCACTTTAGCGGAGCTTGCAGAAAGGCTGTTAGAGATCGATTCTGACACGAAAATCTTCGACGAGAGCCACACCTACGCTCTTCAAGAGGTGTTGCGAGGAAAACACTACTCCCTCCTTGTCCTTGAAAAAGCGCAGCCGATGTCGAGCGCTCTCTTCCGGACGATTCGGAAGCTCGCCAATCAAGCAGAACGGGAATTGATCATCTATGTCCGCGATACTGCACCTGATGATGAGCTGATCCATGTCCTCTCCTCTCTTCATGAGGTGAATTATATTATCCTCCAGACAGAGAGTCTCAAAAATCTCTGCAATGCGATCCATCCTCAAGAGATCTATTTTCTCGAACACGACGCAATCATCTCTAAAGACAAAGATCTGATCCACTCTCTCATTCATCAACTCACCTGAATTTATGGGAAAATCTCTCCATTTTGTCGTCCAAAAACATGCAGCGAGCCGACTCCACTATGACTTCCGGCTTGAAATGGATGGGGTCTTAAAAAGTTGGGCTATCCCTAAAGGGCCCTCTCTCAACCCAAAAGATAAACGGCTTGCCGTGCAAGTAGAAGATCACTCATACGGTTACAAAGACTTTGAGGGGATCATTTCTGAAGGGTATGGAGCTGGTGTAGTGATCATCTGGGACCAAGGTACCTATACACTCGACGAGAGCCAAAAAGATTCATTTTTGATCACTTTGCACGGAAAAAAATTAAAAGGGGGCTTTTCGTTAGTCCATCTTGAGAAGAAAAATTGGCTTCTGATCAAAAAAAAGGATGAATACGCCTCAACAAAAGACGTTACAGAACTAGACCGCTCAGTTGTTTCGGATCGGAGATTAGAGGATTTTCAACGGAAGCAATAACCCCGCCCCCTAAACAAATATTCCCCTGATAGAAGACGACCGATTGTCCAGGCGTTGCGGCTCTTTGCGGCTCATCAAAAACAACCCGGTTATCTTCATAGAGGGTGCAAGGAGTATCTTGTTGCCGGTAGCGGATTTTTGCCGTGCAGCGGAAAGGCAAAATGGGGGCCTCTGCCACCCAACTCAGATCTTTTACCCTCAATTCTTGACTGAAGAGAGCTGGATGGTTTGTACCTCTTTCGACAAATACCACATTCCGATCTAAATCCTTGCCGACGACATACCACGCCTCCCCCTCACCGCCAAGACCCATCCCTTTCCTTTGACCTA
>CAYWDE010000204.1:0-3824 GCA_964456885.1 uncultured bacterium
AGCGTCTCTTTGGGAAGATTGAGGGGGATACGGATCGTTTTGAGCTCTGGGCTTTGATTCAGTAAGGCCATGATCGTTTGGGGCGATGCATTCTCTGAACACTCAAGAGGCTCTTCAAATAGCGGTTCAGAATCAACGTCGGTGAGCCTTTTAGCTTTTTCAAATATACGATTTACAAAATCTTGTTTTTGGTCAGGGTGGAGCGTTGGCAATTGTTCAATATAATTGGGGTCTATAAAGTCGAGGAGACGCTCTGGTAAAACCAGCATGACGGGACGCCCTTGTAAGGAGCGGATAGAATGGGAGAGACTTTGAGCCTCTTCCGAGGTCATCTTTCGTCTGAGAACGGTCTGTTCATAGTTCTCAATCTCATCCCAAGAAACTTCACCTTTATTGAAATCAATTCTCCCTCTAAGCACATCGATGTTATCTCTTAATTTCCGACTATCTGAAGTGATGCTAAGGAGGTCACGGACCGATCGGAGATTGAGCAAAGGGAGTAGAGTGCGGTTTACTTCCCTCCCATCTCCCATCAATAAGAGAGTTTCTATAGGTGTTAGCTCTTTTTTTGCTGGAATAGGACTGGTCATTTTTTGCCTAGTTGAATGGTTTTGGTTTATAGAGCTCCTCGGCTCCTGGGCGGTAGAGTGTAACGTTGTCAAAGGGGTGTACGATACACATGATTTGAGGGAACTCCTCGAACAGAGCTCTCAGATTTCTCAAACTAAGATGTTCCCCATTTGAAAGGACGATTGTAGCTAGTTTAGAACAGTGGCGAGCGGCTGTTTTCAACCCCTCAATGTCGATCGGAGCAGAGAGGCTGATATGAGTTAAATGAGGACAAAGTGGGGCAAGAGTTTGGAGCTCTTCCTCTGTAATGTCATTATGGCCTTGAAGAATCAGTTTTTTTAATCCTGGGCACTGTTGAGCAATCGCCCCACGCCCTACGGCAGTGATGTTATAACAATACCCAAGAGAGAGTGTTGTTAAGCGGGGACAATGTTCCGCAATCGCGCTTAGCCCTCTGTCTGTCACGTGATTGCAATGAGAAAGGTCTAACTCTTCCAGTTCTTTCCAAGAGGGGGCATTTTTGATGAGTAGGTCATCACTCATATCTCGCACCATTCCAGGCAGGGAGAGATTGACAACTTTTTGGCATCTCCCAGAGAATTCTGTTAAGACCCAAAGTTCGTCCATCCCTTTTAGATCGAGCACCCGGATATCTTTTACAACAAGGTCCATCTCCCGTTCAGTTAATTGCCCCTTTAGGAGAAATTTGGGGTAGTTTTGGATGTCGTAGGCTGATGCGTGGGTTCTCTCAGCTAAATATTCGATTCGATCCTCAGAAAGAGCCGCGCCAATCGATCGATTAAGCCGAAAACAGCCGGGTATTTCGCGCAAGGGGAGATAGGAAATGATATTTCTTGCTGTGTCTTTGTTGCTGAAAACGGTTTGAGAAGAAGAAATTTCATTCGCCATAATTGAACTAATTTTGATTTTTATCCCCTATATTTTAAGGTTAATTTATGTTAATTTGGAAGCTTTTTAGTTCCTGTGGCAATTGTTTTTTTGAAATCGACAGAAATTTTTTAGTTGGATAGGTTCTTGTAAAAAAACCCCAATAACCGTATCACTTTCCTCTGAATTCATCCTATTGGAGGAAAAGATCAGCTCCACCGTAATGCCCTATTTCCCTTATCCAGATAGTAGAGATTCTTGGGAGTGTGTAATCTGTAGAGAGCGCGATCCCCACCTAAAAGGGGGAACCGTAGCTCATGGCCCCTATGATCTTGGCGATGGGAGAAAGCACCCCATTCACCGCGACTGCGTCGTCGCTTTCCATAAGATAGACCCTTTATGCCCCTATTGCAAAGTGGGGACCGATGTGAGCCGACTCCTTTCGGTATGTGAAAAATGGGCCTTATCGACTCAGCAATTCCTCAACCGCTCTAAAAAACAGTTATCTCACCCTATAAACCAAATATATGGGGGTGTCGGTTTGGCACTTTTAGGAAAGGTGTTTCAAAAACCCCCTCTCACTGCTGTGGGGATGGGGCTTCAGGCCTATGTTCTACACCAGACAATCCGATATGGGGGAGGGCATGTCAGCACAGCTTATGAAATTGAGCGTTTGAGTGGGGAGATTTTGAAGGATTTAAGAGGGCAACTAAGGATCGGAAGAAAATTGGACGAACTCAAAGAGATCGCAGCGGCTTACCCCCGCTATTATCTCCATATAGCTGCTTGGATCCATTCTCAGGATATGAGGGAAGTGGAGGAGGGGGTGAGAAGCACTAGAGAGTTTTCTCTTCAGACGATTCAGAAAGATCGATTTCTCCGCTTTTGGGCGATGAGCGCAGCTTTAGGTGCCCTCTATTTTGGAAGAAAATCGTTTTAACCCGGCCCAGGGAGAAAACGTTTTGTCTTTTCTAAAAGCTGCTGCTGTAGATATTCCCTTTCCAAACTTTCTTCAGTAGGGGCCGGCTGTAAGCTTTGCATCCGGGCCATTTCAGCAAATGTCAAATCTCTACCGCCCCCTTTAAACAACATTTTCACCGAAACAATCACGGTCTGTAGGATATTAAATAGAGCAGAGGGTTGCACGTTGAGCTTCTGATAAGTTTCTTCATATTCCATTAGATCCTTGTCGTTTAAACAAATGCTTTTGTCTATGGGAGTCATGATGTTTATTTCCTTTTAAAATCTATTGTTTGGAAAAGAGGGTTTGTAAAGCCAACCTGGTTACAGTAGGAATAAGGTTGTGTGCAATATGGGCTGTAGCTGAGGCTAAAATCCCACCTTTTTCATAGATAAAAGAGAGATTCGCCGTAAACAAGTTGCTGATCGTTTGGGTCAGTGCATACTCTATCGGCAGACACTCTTCCTGTAAATTGTTCAAGTGAAAGAGAGCGAAGGCAATGGTTGTGACGGCAACTCGCCCTTCAAGGGAACCTAAAGCGCGTAGAATTTTTGAATCGCTAGTTCCTAAAGTGCCCAATATATTTTGGAGGCCAGCGCGGAAAATGAACTCTTCTGCAGTCGCTTTAGAGCAGACTTTAAGGATTTGTTCGAAGGATGAGAGTGGTGCAGGTAAAGTCCCCCGTTTTTCGATGCAATCCTTCATTTCTGTAATCGATTTTTGCGGAAGGCTACTCATGAATGCGCTATTTATCAGAGCTGTCGATAGGAGAGCCCTTGGAAAATTTTTAAGACCTTCGGAGAGGCCTATTCGGACCTTTTGGTGCCATGAATCTGCTTCTGGCCATCTCTCTTCCATGGCCGCTGTTTCACGAGCTGCATGCCAGGGGGCTCGAGCGGTAAGCCAGTTGTAGCCATTTTTTATTGAATTAATCATTTTTAATCTTTGTTTTTGCGTTAATTATAACACTTTATTTGTTATTTATAAATATTTTATTTTATTTTGTTTTATGGGATGGAGGTGTATATCCCATTATTTTTCTTGAAGAGAGAGGTCTCGAAAGATACACTTTTTTTTATGCACAAGCTCAAAACCCATCAAGATTACCTCAAGCTTGTAGAAGAGCTGATCATGCACGACAGACTCTACTATGATGAGGCTAAACCCATTATTTCCGACTACGAGTACGATCAGCTGACAAAAGCGTTGATCGCCTATGAAAAAGAGCATCCCGATAAAGTCGCTCCTAATTCCCCTTCGAGAAGAATCGGCGAATCGGCAACTGAAGGGTTTAAGCAGAAAACCCACCTTTTCCCGATGATGTCTCTGAATAACACCTATTCGGAAGAGGAGATTGGTGATTTCATCAAGCGAGAGTTATAATAATTAGGTGCGAAAGAAAATT
>CAYWDE010000205.1:0-3812 GCA_964456885.1 uncultured bacterium
CAACGTCGAAGAGGATCCTTTTTGGTTTTATAAATTTTTACAAGCTGCTCGAGATTGTAGATTTCCCAAACCATTCCTGCATAAGCTTTCCTGTGAAAGCATTGGGAAATAACCGTGTAAAAAGGTTCAGCTATTACTCTAGATATATTAGATTTAGAAACTTCAGAAAAAACTGGATTCTGAGTAGCTATGGGCAATTTTTCGTTTAAGCTATGAATGATCTCTTTAGGGAGGTTTTCTGTCTCTATTTGAATTTTACCGTTGAAAAAAGACTCTCCATTTAATTCATATTGATAGAGGCGTTTGTACTCTCCATTTAAGAGTTTATGGTCTAAAATAACATTCTTAAAATTCCCATCTGTAATCCAATCTGCAAAATCTGCAGAGGTTGTAAATTGATGGATCAAATCAACTATTTCTAGCATTTCAGGATCTAGATACCCTAATTGCGTAGCGGCCATATCCGTATACATGAAAACCCTATATTTTTTTTTAAAAATAAATCTTCTGTTAAGACAACATTTTTTTAAAGTAAAATTTTGAGGTGAGTAGAATGAGCCGATTTAAATTTTTTTTTATCAAAATGGATTGAAAGAAATTTAGAATTTTCGATTAGAATAAATTAGTCCTATTCTCTAACATTGTGGGAAAGTCAATTGATCAATCCATGTCAGTTAAAAAGAAAGATCTTTCCAGACAGATCCATCCCGATCTTGTTGTAGTCCAAAAAATGGTATATGAGCCCAGTGGATTGCTCTTAAACTCCTTTCAGTTAGAGGAAGAGAGTGGAGAGTACGGCGCCTCTGAATTCAAACTAAACAATCTGAGGATTAAGTTTCGGGTAGCTAAGATCACCCCTACAAAAGTTGGGCAATTTGTTACCCTATGGAAACGGATAGGGGAGGGGCCTATTCAACCTTTTGATCTAGAAGATCCTTTCGATCTCTTTGTGATCAGCGTTCGGACTTCTCAACATTTTGGACAGTTTGTTTTCCCGAAAAATATCCTAGCTGAAAAAGGGATTTTATCTAGACAGGGAAAAGAGGGTAAGCGGGCGATAAGGGTCTATCCGCCATGGGATATAACTGACAATAAACAAGCGATAAAGACTCAGAAATGGCAGCTCCCCTATTTTTTTGAAGTCTCTTTCAAAGAACAAATAGGTAACTCCCTAATTCAAAAATTATTCCTTGAGACAGGTTTTTAATATGACTATGACAGTACAAGAGATTTCAGACCGTTTTGAAATCATAGATTTACTCACTGACTACTGCTCAGCTATTGACAGCAAGGATATCGACGCTCTCGATCTTATTTTTACTGAAGATGCCCGAATCGACTATTCTAAAGCAGGCGGGCCGAAAGCTAACTTAAAAACGATCAAGCGATTCCTCGCCGAAAATTTAGGGGATCTGCCTAGGCAGCATATGATTTCCAATTTCAAAATACGGATTCAGGGGGATTTGGCAATCTCCCGCTGTCTTTGCCATAACCCTCTTGAGCTACCTAGAGAAGGGGATGTTCTGGAGGTGGCATTTTGGGGGCTTTGGTATAACGATAAACTGATTCGGACACCTAAGGGTTGGCGCATTCAAGAGAAAATCAGTGAGCCTTGCTATAGCTGGAAAATTCAAAGAGCCCCTTTTTAAAGGATTAAAAATGGCATGCCCGATAGGCAATGATCCCTCGAAAAGGAGGAAAATAAGCGACACCAGCTATCAGACGACGATAGAACAGCAACTGATCGAAACAGTGACCCACAAAATGAGGAGAGCTTGTTTATCTCTTTTTACGGGTCAGGAGGCCCAGCTTCAAACTCGTATACCCCTCCCTCTATCTCCAACCCGCTTCGAGAGATATTTATATGAGACGGTTCAGGAATTGAATCCATTCAATGAGAGGAAAGACTTGACCCAAGCCGCTTTAGAGTCGGTAGCCCACAATTTTAAATATCCAGAAATGATCGAGTCGGAAGATCTTTGTTTTTCTGAGTTGAAAAATGAAGATTATCTAATGCAAAAATGGTCGGAAGAGACCCTAAGGACGACCAGTCATCAAATAGAGCTAAAAAGGAAAACACGTTTCGAAGAGATTCCCTTGGATCGACAAAAACTTTCGTGTTTTCGATATGCCCTCGAACGAGTGGGTTTAAAAATCTCAAAACCTATCGAGAACCCCCGTATTTTGCGGAAGATTTTATCCCAGTTTTTTATTCCGGTAGAAGAGCTTCAAGAGGGGGATCTGATTCTGTTTTCCAATGGGGGAAAGCCGACCCATTTGGGGATTTATTACCAAGGGCAAGTCTTGTCTAAAGAGGGGAATGGGGCACACGTAGCCTATATACGGCCTATTGAAGACATCTTGATGACTTACGGAAGCTGCTGTCACTATTTTCGGATGAGTCTATCCTCAATATAGCGTTTTAAATATACATTTAATCGATTTTAAGATTTTTCTTGACCAAATATTTACAAGTCGAGCAGGATCTTTTCCGTTCCTTAACAAAAGGAGGAAATATGTCTGATATCAAAATTCAAAACAACACTACTCAAACATATAAAGAAAACCAAGCAGCAGGAGGGGAAAAACCAAAAGATCTCCCATTGAAGCCTGTCTCTTTTCTCCGAAATGGAGTCTCAAAACAGGAAAATTTGGAGGCAAGGGTTAAACAACTTAAAGAATCGACCTCTCCCGGTTACTCTGAATGGGTGAAAACACGTCCTTGCGGGAGCGGAGTTGGCACTTGGGGTGACCAAGAAAATCAGTGGAGAAACGGGGGTTGGTAGTAGTAAGTACATATGATCTCTTTTGAAGATTGTCGATTTGATCAAAAAGAGTGCCAAATTCACTGCAACAGTGGTTCGTACCTTCATTTAGAAGGGCGCTTTTTGCCCAAGTCAGACTGGAAAGAGGTCTCTTGCTCACCAAAACTTTTAAAAGCGGATAGAAGGGATGAGGAAACGGTTTATTTAATCGATACACACCCTTCTGTCCGCGATTTTTTCCGCGAAGATATTCAACCTAAATTGGTTGAATCGAATTCAGAAGAACGCTCTCAGTTTTTGTGGACTTTAGCGAATCAAGCTCTTGATTCTCTTAGACTTTTTTCTAAGGTCACAGCCAAAGAAATGTATACTCATGAATTAATGATCAATCCCCCCCATTTAGACAGCACCTCCTACGACTATGAAAACGGAAGATTTATTGGCCTTCATATAGACACCCACCAATCTTTGTCTTTACACGAACGGGGCAAAGGTTTTCAGCTTTGTGGAATTAACTTAGGAGAATCGGAAAGATACTTCTATTTTATTGATTTAACAGTAGAAGAGATGTACCAAAAATTAGGGATTACAGAATTTGAAGAGTACTCAAAAATTAAAAAACTCACTGAGAAATTTCTCTCTTCTTTTCCAGATTATCCGATCTATCGAGTCACCATAAAACCGAACCAAGCCTACTTAGCTTTGACTCAAAATATTATCCATGATGGAGCTTCGAATCAGCAGGGAAATCCAGACATATCGTTTTTTTTAGCGGGGTATTTTTCATATGACTCATAACTATAAAGTTAAGCAGCTTGTTTTACAGCCGACCCCTTACTGCAATTTAGATTGCAAATATTGCTATTTGCCAGAGAGAAAAAACCGGAGTCGAATGGACCCCCTTTTACCAGCAGATGCGATCCAATATCTCGCAGATTCTAACCTAGCTTCTCCAGGAATTCAGGTTATTTGGCATGCAGGAGAGCCTTTGGCTGCAGGTCTCCCTTTTTATCAGAAAGCCCTGCAAAATATTAAAGAACGGAATTT
>CAYWDE010000206.1:0-3797 GCA_964456885.1 uncultured bacterium
ACAATTAGCTTTGCGCTAGTCATTCTGACCACGACCACATCAAAAGCGCTGTTTTTAGCCTGGCAGAGCCAGGTAGCTTCAGTAGCTGCCACCACAGCTTCGCAGATCGATGGCAATGTATTAAAACAGATCCGAAAAAAAGAGGACATGGGTTCTCCGGCATATAACCAGATCCTTCAGATCCTCCGAAAAGCGCGCGATGCCAATCGAAGAGACGACTTTTATATCCGCTATTTTTATACAGAATGGCCCGATCCTGAAAACCCCAATATGCTCGTTTTCGGCGTCGACGCAGAAGAAGACCCAAAAGACATGCCTCAGATCGGCGATCCAGATATTGGAGGGATGGAATCGTTCGTTCTCGATCATCTCGATGAGGTATATGTGTCGAATACGATCGTAAAAGACCAATGGGGAGAGTGGCTTGTTGGTTCCGCTCCCGTCTATGACGATCAGGGAAAATATGCGGGAACCGTCGGAGCCGCAGTGAGTGCGGAGATCATTTACAATTATTCTAGAAAACTTATTTTGTTAGCGATCCCCTCGTTCGTTACTTGCCTAATCCTAGCCTCTTTCTTAGCAGCCGTCCTCTCTCATAAAATCTCCGCAGCCCTCCGTTTAATTCACAGCGCCACACAAGAGATTGCCAAGGGGCACCTAGATTACCGGATCGAATTGAAAACGGATGATGAATTTAGCGTAGTCGCCGACGGGATCAATCATATTTCCCAAGGCCTTGCCGAGCAGCAGGTCTTTAAAACTGGAGTTTCTCACTATGTCCCTAAACCGATCCTCGATAAACTCTCCGATCCCAAACAGCAGATTAAGGTAGAAGGAGAGAGGAGGAAAATCACCGTTCTCTTTGCAGATATTCGAGGATTCACCAGTTTTGCAGAGGGTGCCGATCCTGAAACCGTTGTCTCTCTCCTCAACGAGTATTTTTCTGCGATGCTCAAGATCATCGACAAACACCATGGCACTCTCGATAAGCTCATTGGAGATGGAATTATGGCCGAATTTGGTGTTACAGCCGATGCGCAAAACCAAGAGGTCAACGCCGTCAAAGCCGCAATTGAAATGCAGCAAGAGCTCGCCTTACTGCGAGGAAAATGGACGAAAAAAAATCTCCCCCCATTGCAGTGTGGCATCGGCATCAATACTGGAGAAGCGGTCGTCGGAAGCATCGGCTCAAAACACCAAAGGCTCGAATATACAGCCATCGGCGACGCCGTTAACACAGCCGCTAATCTAGAGCAATATACGAAAAAAACATCTCACCACATACTCGTTAGCGAAACGACCTTCCAGGCGCTCAACAATCAATTTCGATCGATTCCCCTAGATCCAATCGTTCTTGCCGGTAAAGAAACTCCCATTACCCCTTACGCAATAGAAGTAGCTGTTAACAGTATTTAAAAAAGTGACCACAAATCCCCCTTTATTTTAGGATAAAGTATGCGAATATTTCATCTAATTTGGTTAACGCTACTCACCCTGATCGTCTTGCTATGGTTTGGCTATGAACACACGCCCGATTTTATCCAGACCTCTCTCTCAAAAAAATTCAAAGTCCCTGTAACAGTTGATTCATTGGACTACTCTTACGCCTTTGCTGACATCCCCTTCTTCGAGTTGAAAGATCTGGAGATTAGAAATCCTAAAGGGTTTGTCCTCCCAAACGCGTTTTCTTGTGAGGGGATGGTATTTAAGGCCCCGTATACCCGGTACCTTGACCGGCAGATTGTGATTCAAAACTTAATTGTTATTTCCCCGTATTTCTCCTTTGAATTCGATTCGCCTGAGAGGACAAAAGGGAACTGGTCGATGTTGATGGATAATCTGAAAAACTCGATTGATAAAGCCCTCCATAGAGATCGGAGCATACTTATTGAAAAACTTACCCTTCATAATATCAATGCAGATCTTGTCTACCGCTCAGAGGGAAATAAAGTCCAATCCCTCCCCTTTATTCGGGAAATCGTCCTATCAGAAATTCGGGGATCGGGAAGTACCGTGACCAATAATATCTTGGCCACCCTCTTCCAAGCTTCTATTGAAGCTCTTCTAAACGCCTACAAGCTCGAAAATCAAGGGAAACCCACTACCTTTTTAGAAGAAAATATTTTAGAATATTGAATGGTTCCCCGTTTTAAATACTCTCCATGAAATAGCTCTAAAAAGCACCTTTTGATACCCTTTTTTCTTCACCAGGAGTTCTATGATGAAAAAATGGTTCCTATTCCTCGCCCTCTCTCTTCAAAGCTTAAGCTTTGCTTTCCCCATTCAAGATCATACAATCGATCCCGATGCCTTATCCAAACTCGCCTCCGCTCTAGAAATTCCTAAAGATGCTGATCTCATCGTTGAAACGCAAAATCGGTGGCTGAGAAAAGCGGGTAAAGAGCGGTGGGATCTCAATGAAATCTCTCCTGAACAAAAACATTTTTTAATCGGTTGGGCTCAAGAGCAAGGGCTCTTTGCTCCCTGGAAACCAGCCTCCGAAACTTATGATAAAGCCCTCATCCTAGGCGCGACTACCCCTTGCATGCAGAAGCGACTTAACTACCTTAAAGAGCTTTGGACCCAAGGAATACGTTTTCATGAGATCGTATGGCTCACAGGAGAGAGACCTCTTGTAAAGTACGCGGATGATTTAATAGACCGGTGCCAAAATGAATCAGAAGCGGCCCATATCCTGTGGAATGAGGCCGATCTCCCCCAAGAGATGCGCAATCTTCCTCTCCTCTTTGTTTCGGTCCCCATCAAAAAAGAGGGAAGCTCTATAAAAAGGCCCAATACAGAAGATACAATTGTCGCTTGGCTGGAAAAAACCCCCAAACCTTGCAAAGCTCTCTTTGTTTCAGATCAGCCCTTCTGCGGCTACCAATTTGCGGTTATCAAAACATGTTTACCCGAAACCTTTGAATTTGACCTTGTAGGGGAAGGGGTTGATCCCACAAGCCATCCAGCCGCTGCCGCTATCACCCTCGATACGATCGCCCGTTGGATCTATCAAGAAAATATCTACCAATCACTCCACCGATAAAAGATTGGTATAAGGAGAGGAAGAGGCCAAAAATTGGCTTCTCCCCTCCCTTTTTAGCTGTTCTCAAACTAGAAATCATCTCAGGAATTTTGAAACCGATCCGTTAGGATGCTGCCCACAATCCCGATTCTTTAAGAAATGAGGCTAACTCAGGGGATACTCCAGGTTTGTCTGGCGGGACAGCATCGCCTCTTATTTTAAATAACTGAGTAACCAATCCCTTTTGTTTAGCGCGGATAAGCAATAAACCAACGTTTAATATTCCTATTTTAGGGAGATGTGGAGATGCTCTATCGAGAGCCTCCTTAACCAATGTTTCAACCACACCTTTCTCTTCTTCCGACTTTTGGGATGGTTCGATACGAGAATGCAACTCAACGATTTGAGACATCATTTTACTCGCGTTGTTCCCAGTCCAGTCAATAACCCCTGTTCTCACAATTCTTAAAGAAAGCTCTGCATCATTTTTAGCAATATGCTGAAGAATAAATGTAAGAAATTGCCGATAAGGTGCAAAATCTTTTTGAGAAAGAATAGCTTCTGCCGAATACCTTGCAGCTTTTTCAAAAGCTGAAGAATCTGCCAAATTGTAGAGACGTATATCTTGCAACAGTTGCAAGAGAGTAGGATCGAGTCCATCGATCCGCTTAATATCGATTAACTGATAGACAAGCCTCGAGTTAAGCCGTTTTATGGCAAGATACAAACTCTCTTGTAAAGCCTTTGAAGAAAATTGATCCTTGTCCCGCTC
>CAYWDE010000207.1:0-3786 GCA_964456885.1 uncultured bacterium
GTCCTAATGCATTTGCATTGAGATTACTCAAATGAGCAACAGCTCTAAAGAGTGCATTCCGATCGATCATTTCTAGTTCACGGAGCAATTTCTTCAATCTCCGTAAATCGGCCTCTTTTTTCTTGCGGGATGGGTTGGGGAGTTCTGAGGTTTTTTTCGGGTCGTTTAACTCATCTTCTTTATGTTTGATAAATCCGTTGACATGCCGTTGAAATCCTTGGATCATCGCTTCCGCTGTAACGATATGTCTAAAAGCGCTCTCTTTAGCCGAATCGGGGAGGCTCTCTTGAAGCCCTTTGAACTCTTTTTTCAAAAAGTCGCCGCATGTTTTGGAGAAAAAGGTCTCTTTAGGAAGTGACAGTTGAAGCGGTTCTGGGTGGGGGATCGATCCGCGGCTGGGGCGGACAATCGTTAAAATTCTCCGCATCCGATTCACGATTTCTGGGGTGATCTCTTTTTGGTTAACTACCTTGATGTTTCCCAGTTTGTCTTTATAGGAGATCGTGACTATATCCTTAGAGGAGGCATTCGGGTTGGGGACAGCTTTTACCTCTATCTCTGATGCGAATTCATCTTTTTTATAGATAAAGTCGGTGGCTAGATCCCACACTTTTTTACATTTCTGTCCGAGTTTATCCTCTTTGAATTGTTTGCACCCATTTGTTTTGATCCGGTGGTAATTTTTCCCACAAGAATAGAGGATCGGCTTGCCCGCTTTTGCCGGCTTTTCTGGGACGTGCTCAAGATGACCCATCGCATTGGATATGGGGGTCATTGTAGCCAAAACTGGGGGAGGGGTATCTGGCCCGCTTGGGGTTACTTGAATAGCAGTAGTGGTCATAATTAGAGGTCTCTTTTATATAAATTATATCATATTAAAGTTATTATTTCATTATTAATTATATTATTGGGATATGGTCTAATTTATTTCGGTATAATAAAAAAAGGTCGCGATTTTCAGTCGCGACCCCCGGAGAGAAAGGAAGAAAGAAACGAATTTTATGCGTGGACCTGCGCAGAGGCAGCTGAAGCGAAGGCTGCAGCCCACTGGTTGGCCTGTTGGAGTGCATCTTGAGCGTTCTGCTCCGCTTTGTTCTCTTGCGTAGAGACCTGTTGCTGTACTTGCGAAACAACGGTTTGCGCTGCGCTCGCTTTCCCTTTATCTGCAAGAGCGCCCGCTTTGGCGATATTTCCACCAGCGCCTAACCCTTGGTTAATGCCGTTGGTTGCCGTCTGGAGATATTGCACGTGGTTATTAAAATTTTGGTCTGCACTTCTGATGTTGTTTTCATACACTTTTTTCTGTTTTTGTATCTTTTTGAGTACCTGTTGTTTATCTGGATCGGTGGCTACAGCTTCAGCAGCTTCCTTGTTTAGTGCCGCTTGATTCTCATCGGGATTTTTAAACTGCTCAATTTTCCCCTGTTTCCAGTCGTTGATCTTCTCTTTAACTTCTTTTGATAAAGAACTTTCTACTTCTTCAGAGCCTTTCACAGCAGCCCCAGCTGGAGAGCCTTCGATCGCCCCTTCCATGTTATTCATATCTTCTAACCCAGCTTTTCCTGCTGCAATGTTCGAATTTGCCTTTCGAGAAAGTCCAAATGTACCGATTAACGAACCTCCAGAAACACCTGCTTGAGCAAACTGGTAAATGGCCTCTTTCGTTAACGATTCGGCATCATAATTCCCAACGCTAACCCCTATTTTGTAAAGGTTTGCGTAAATCCCGTTTTCTCCGCCCAAGTTTTGCGCCCAGTTTTTCTGCATAGTTGCGTTATTGTCGAGAACGGTCTTCTCATATTTCATGATGGCCATGAGCATTTGCCATAAATTGAATGTGCCGTTGGGAGTCAAGCCACCGCTTGGAGTGGATGGCGGGGGTGTTGGCCCAGAAGTTGGCAAACTACTATTTGGTGTCGATTCTATCGGTTTTTGTATTTGCATTTGTTCACCCTTTTTATTGCCCTATTTATTATTAAACCGCTTGCACTGCTAAAACTTGTGCAGCTTCTCTGCCGCTATTTTCTAATTGAGAGATCATCGTATAGTTCGAAGCTTGCTCCGATAACTGGTTTTCGACGTTTTTCCGGTCGATCTGCCCCTGCTGATTAAACCGTTGTAGGTACATTTGGAGCATGTCGTTATTGACAGACGATTGGTTGATCGCTTTGACTGCAGAAGCTTCCTGCATTTGAGCATCGGCCATACCTGCAGAAGAGATCCCGTTAGCCCCCATCCCAAGTGTTTGAGCACCTCTTGCGAGTTTCATCAATGTGTAGGGGAAAGTGCTATCTTCCCCCGCTCCCGCTTGAACTTGGCCTGTGCCGTAAAGGACAAAGGCAAATGAGGCTAAAATCCCTTCGAGCGCTTTGATTAAGGCGGAGATGGCCATGAAACCGGTCTCATTTTTCTTATCGAAATCGGCTGCTTTCATAGCGGCTATCACTCCGCTAGAGAGAGCCCCATCGTTTAATGTGACATAGGTAGCGACGGCTGCGGCTCTAGAAAAGGTCCGTCTTGAGAGGGATCTTTCGGTCGCGTTAGCCACCTCTTTACCTGTGGTATTCATCTGTTTTGCAACAGCGTCATTGGCCGCCCGATTTGAGACGGCTGTGATGTCGCTCTCTATGATTTTAGCTCCATTGGCTGCCGCTTCAGCGAGGAAAGAGACCTGTTCCGCCGCGTTTTGCGCAGCTAATTCTGCGGTCTCTTTGATCATCGTTTTTAAGGCCGCTGTTTTAAATAACTGGGGGATTAAAAGAGCTACAGGCTGACTGTTCAGCTCGATCACCAATTTTGTTCCTGACGATTTGATCGCTTCATTCACCGCATCGGTGACGACTTTACGGACAGATTCTTCTGCCGCTTTATCGCCCACTTTATTGGTCTCTGTCAGCGCTTTTTGAACCGCCTCTTCGATCGCCTCTTTAGCTGCTCCTTGAGCAGAATTAGCGCCGATTTGAGCCGCTTTTTCCCCGGCTACTTGTAAACCTTTATCGAGAGCAAGTCCGCCGCCTAATGTGGCTGCTGCTTCCATCCCGCCGACCACCGCTTCTGCTCCCACCTGTTTTAAACCGTGTTTTGCGAGGTAGTTGGTTAATTTATCTGTTCCGCCCGTCTCATCTGCCACCATGAGCATCGCCATGACGAGCATAGTGCCCATTCCTGGGGCGATTATACACCCTGCGACTTCCATGAGAGGTTTTGCGATTTTCATGATATCGCCCATCGTTTTTGCGTAAGCGAGGTCGTGCATCAGCTGCTGATATTCCGCTTTTTGGTCGGAAAGGGTCATTTCAGTTGCGTAAGTGGCCGAATTTGATTCGGTCTGTTGGTTTTCCGCTTTCTCTTTGGCAGCTTCTGTCTGTACCATAGACAAAATACCGAGAGCAAGGGCCATCAAGCATTTGATCTGGTCCCCTTTTTCATTGGTGGAGAGGCTCGCATTTGAGAGGATCTGTTCCATCTGCTGCAAGATCTTATCTAAAGCTAAAGTGACCGTTTTATAGTTCTCTGTTTGTAGGGTAGCGATTTCGCCGCCGATCCCAGACATTACGCTTAAGATCATTTTGCTCATATCATTGGAGTTCCGGATGATCGCTCGGTCTTTCTCTTTATCATCTTCATCTGTTCCGAAAGAGAGGGCATCATCGTACCAACGGTAGCTTTTTAGGTCGGTTTCCGCTTTGTTTTTCTGATCGTTCAGTGCGACGAGATCTTTACACATCTGATCTTGGAGGTTCGAGAGGATTCCGCTCTCTTGGCTCGCTGCATTGATCGCTTCGC
>CAYWDE010000208.1:0-3784 GCA_964456885.1 uncultured bacterium
GATCTTAAAAGGGAGCGGATTGTAGGTAAGTCGACGAAGCATAGCTCAGCTTCTCGATCCTCAATTCCAATGGAGAGAATCAATTCGCTTTCTGCATGATTTGTGGTCATTCCACAGCAATATTCAACCCCTTGGTGTTTAAATATGAAGGGGAGGGAGAGTTTTTCAACAATAAATTGTTTGTTGAGATAGAGAAATCTGTGCAGGTAGCAGCGCGATTGGTTCTGAAAAAGGGTCACTTCATGAACCAACATCAGATAACCGTCATCAAAAGGGATTGGGCCTGCAGACCCCCTAAAAGAAGAGAAATCATATTCTGATTCATAAGAGAGGACTGTTTTGCATTCACCTGTTTCGGGATCGGGTTGATACAGGGTAAAGGGGGAGTAAGAGTAGATGAGTCGGAGCTGATCTTGAAAGACAAAGGGGAGCCAGTTTTTTTCGCATCGATAAGGATCTGGTCCTTGTAAAGGGGTCAGCTTCTCTACGTAAATATCTTCATAGAGGGTGTCATCCTCGAGTTTACAGAGGGAGATCTGAAAGTTGCCGCAAGGGTTTGTGTCTCCTGTCGTGCAGGTGAACCAGGAGGTGCCGTTTTGTTGAAAAATACGGCAATCGTCCAGCCCCTCTAAGCTAAAAGTTCGAATCCGATCGCGGGGAAGGTTTTCAATGATCTCTTTTTGAGAAAGGAGTTTGAAGTCGGGATTGTAGGTTAGAAGAAAATTTCGGGTGCGAAATATCCCATCATAATCGACTGTATGGAAGCTTTTAGCCCCTTCTTGGGTATAGTTAACCGTCCGACAAATCACTTTATAACCGGTCGGTGTTTTTAGAATCGAAGGGTTCATCGGATTGTAGCGATCGGGTAAATCTTCAACAATGTAAGGGAGCTCAATATCGATAGGAAGGAAGGTGGCGTTGGGTAGTTTTTCGACATAAAATAAAAGGTTCCGGAGCGTATTTGTTTTTAAATGGCTGGGAGCTTTTTTGTTGAGCATAATCGAATCTATTGCAAATAATCCTTCGCTTTTAAAACGGGTGTAATAAGAGGAGATAGAGAGCTCTTCATCAAAGCAATAGTCTTTGATCGGCTCGAAAGGAAATAGGGAGTGCTCTTCAGTAGAAAAAGGGATCCTGGAACCATGTTTTGCAAATAAATAAGCGAGGTCATTTTTCCCTTGAGTCCGATAATAAGAGGCGATTTTCCAAATCGGTTCTGTCCGATTTGGATTGAATTGATATGCGTCTAGATAAGCATTTAATGCTTTTTCCCAAAGACCTAATTCTTGGTAGCATTCTCCAAGCATAAATCGGGAAAACCAGAGTTTTTCCCGATTTTCATCTGTTGTTAGATATTTTTTATAAAAAGAAATAGCTTCTTTATAACGGTTTAAAGCCCGGTTTGTTTGGGCTAAATAAAAGAGATAGTAGGGATTTTCCGGTTCAGTTTTAGTCAGGTCTGATAGAATTTTTAGATCGTTCTCTAATTTTAATTCCCTGTATTTTAAATAGGGTTCCTCGGTAGTTACTTTTAAAGAAGAAATCCTCTCCTGTGAGTTGTGCCTATTCCAAATTTCATAAAGGGGGCCTTTGCATTCCCAAGAGAGAGAGGCTCGGAAAAGATTGGGGGAATATTGGCAAAAGAGGGGGGAGCAGAGTTTTTCAAAGAGAGAATGGGAATCTGCTTGGAGATCTAGTTTTTTAAAATCGGAACCGATTTCAACTGTCTGATTTGAGTCTAAAAGGAGGATATAGGTCTCTTCTAAAGGAAAGCCAAAATCTCTAATGGCTTCTTGCGCTTTTTTAACAAGAAGCGTCTGGTTGTAACCCTCATTTTCCCAGTGGTGTTCAAATATTTTTGTCGGAAGCTTTTTATCGGTGATAAATTCATCAAGAGCCGCAAGAGTGAAGTTCCCTACTGAGTCGATATTGCAAACGCATACGCAATCAATGATCGCTTCAACGCTATGCAAGCAGCGCCAAATGTAGGCGTCGTCGTTTCTTATAGTTATTGCTAAACAAATTTTAGGGTCAGCTCCTTCCAATACAGATGAGAAAAGGGCAATAAAACAGAGAAAAATTCTGAGCATTGGACTACCTTTTTGAAAATCAGGATGTATACCGAAACAAATCGGGGAGTTGGCTTTACCTGGGTCAAAAAACCGATTCTAGCGAGTCTTCGCAGGGTCAAAACCCAAGTTGCAAGCCACTCCTCGGATGTTTCGGAATAAACTCTATCGGAAAGAAAAAAAAAGGAAAATGGGAAATTCAATCTTGTTAATAATCTATTTCGAGTTCGATCTGATCGATCACATACTCAACTTCCCGGTTTGCCACACTCCAATAACCCTGTTTTGGAGTCATTACAATTTTATAATCGGCAATGAGAGCCGGGACAAGAGTGTAATTGGAGAGAGAACGGATTAAGCAATCAAAATCCATCATTTGGAAAAAATCTTCGATTACGTAGGTATTAGAACAATTATTTTCTTCTCGGTAGCTGAAAAAGAGAGGCAAATCCTTCAACTGGGCTTTTAACTCATCTGCTAGTCTTTTAGGTTCAGGATCGTCAGTAAAAATATGGGCATAGAGTATTTTATTAGGAAATAATCTGGAAAGTTCGCGTAAACAATCTATGTAATATCGATTGGAGGCGAACCGCATAGGCCAAACTCTCATAGCGTAGGAGAAAGGCATCTCTTCTCCCCCTCTTCGGATATGGAGAGCAATCGTTAAATCAGAGGTGTTTCGAATTGTATTTCGAGGAGTTCGTCCTTTTCGAGGAGCGAAAAGGGGGGCCAATAATTTGCGAAATTCCCGATTTTTCCAATCTATCGGGAAAGTGGACCATTCAGGATGGATTTTCTGATCTTCTTCTAAATCGGAAAAAAAGGGGATAATATGGAGAAGATTGTCAGAAAGAGGAGCAGCGAAGAAACTCTCTTCACATCCCCTATAAATATCTTTGAACTGCCCCTCTTTCTCTTCTGTCCACAGCTCTTCAATTTCGTGGAGAGCAAACTCGTCTGAATAGAGAAAAGGTTTGTAAAGGAGGGTTGCTCCATATTTGTAGGAGATCCATTTAGCATGGAGATACCCTAAAAGATGGTCTCCTAGGCCTATCCCATTGCTCAATTGATATGTGACGCCGATTTCAGAACAAAGCGGGATGAAAAAAAGGAGTTTAATATAAACAAGTGTAGAGAAACGCCTCATGAGTCGATCCGCAATATATAGCTAAAAATCTGGAAGACATTTTGGGCTTTTTTTGCATTTTTCTCCTCGGGAATATAAAAAATATTCCACTCGTCAAAAGATGCAAAAATCGCCTTAAAATCTCTTCCCATCTTTTTAACTCTACATTTTGGAGAGGCTCATTCAAAATATTTATTAGGGGCTTTTACCCTCTCTAAAACCTGTGGAATGAATCGATAAATAGGGCGTTCTTGATCTTCAATCTCATACCCATCTTTTAAAGCCTGTTGGATCTTTTCTTTTGAAAGAGAGCGGGAATCAATCTCCAATTTTCCTTTGACCGTTTTTTTTCTATTTAAATAACCGGTATGCCGATCGACGTATGTGTTGATGCGCAACTCACTTTCTCCGATTGAAAAGGGCTCTTGATCGTCTTCGAGTCTACAGGTGTAAGGGAACCAGTAGAAGCCGATGCATTTTTTTGGCTTGAAAATAGTTTTTGTAACGACTATTTGGGGGTTTTTTTCAGGAAAATCTGTCATGTCTACCGACTCGATCACTAATTTGTTTGCAGGGAGTGTATCGATTT
>CAYWDE010000209.1:0-3742 GCA_964456885.1 uncultured bacterium
ATTTCCTTCACGAACACTCTCTGTGAATTGATTCAAGGGCAGGTGCAAAGCCATCTTTTTATCGCACGAGCCAGAAAATTCAATAGCTGCCTAGAGGCAGCCCTTTTCCCGAATCAGATCAACAAAGCGGTCTATGAAAACCTGATCGCTTCGGTTCGCGCTCGTCTCCCTTTGATGCATGAATATGTGGCGCTCCGAAAGAAATTACTCAAACTCCCCGATATCCATGTGTATGACCTTTACGTCCCCCTTGTTGAAGAGGCAGAATCAAATATGGATTATGAGGCGGCAAGACAGGCGGTTGTTGCGTCAGTGGCTCCCCTTGGTACCAAATATCATGAGGCTCTGAAAAAAGGGCTTATGGAAGAGCGGTGGGTCGATGTGTATGAAAACATCCGGAAGCGATCGGGCGCCTACTCTTCAGGTTGTTATGACAGCATGCCCTATATTTTAATGAACTACCACGGCACTCTAAATGATGTGCTCACACTAGCCCATGAAGCGGGGCATAGTATGCATAGCCTCCTCAGCCGGATGCACCAACCTTATATCTACTCCCAGTACCCGATCTTTGTCGCTGAAGTCGCCTCCACTTTCAATGAGCAGCTCCTGCTGAAACATTTGAAAACGAAAGCGAAGTCGAAAAAAGATCAGGTATTTTTAGCTAATTATCAGATCGAAGGGATCCGTGGAACGATTTTTAGACAGACCCTTTTCGCAGAATTTGAGCTTCAGCTTCATAAATGGGCAGAGGCGGGAGTTCCACTCACTCCAGCTTTACTGAAAAAACATTATGTTCAGCTCAATAAAGAGTATTATGGACCCGATTTAGTAGTCGATCCTGAGCTTGAAATCGAATGGGCTCGGATTCCCCATTTCTACTACAATTTCTACGTATATCAGTACGCAACGGGTTTAAGTGCGGCTTTAGCCCTCTTTCAAAAAGCGATGAACGATGAGAAGGCTAAGGAGAGGTACTTAGAATTTTTATCCTCAGGAGGAAGCAAATATCCGATTGAGCTTCTTAAGGGGGCTGGTGTCGACATGGAAAAACCAGATGCTGTGAATGCAGCGATGGACTATTTTAAGACACTTTTAGATGAACTGAAAAAAAATCTGAACTGATCTCAATAAAAATTGCAATCGGTTCCTATAATTTTTTGCCGCAGAGCCTTTGAAGGGTTCTGCGTTTTTTTCTTGCGAAAAAAATCAGGTTAAGGTACCAAGTACATCTGCCCCTTCTAGGAATTGGAAGTAGATGAAAAAGACAGCCAAAGCCGTATTTGTCGTTTTAAACGATAAAGGGCTTCATACACGCCCCTCTACTGAGCTAGTCAAGTGTGTTGCGAATTATAAATCGCAAATTAACTTGAGCTATAAAAACTATGTGGTCGATGCAAAATCTATTTTAGGGATTTTAATGCTCGCTGCTGAGCGGGGAGCAAAGGTGTCGATAGAGGCTGTAGGGGAAGATGCAGAATCTGCTGTGGCCGCAATTGTGAAATTGGCTAAAAACCGGTTTAATATTAAGTACTAGAAGCTGTTAGCGCACTTCTGTTTTTCCATTCGGATAGCCGACAACCACCCTCCCTGCGAGGTTAAAGAAAAACCCCGTATCGATCACGCCAGGAATATTAATCAGCGTGAAGTGGAGTTCTTCAGGCATTTCTGGAGGGGAATCAAAATAGAGATCTAAGATCAAATTCCCATTTTCAGTAGTGAATAGAGTCTCATCTTCATTCAACCTCCATTTGACCCGATATCCCAATTGTTCCACTTTCATTCGGGTTGCTGGAGATCCGTAAAAAAGGAGTTCGATGGGGAGTTTTCCTCTTCCTATCGAGGGGACGAGTTTCGTCTCATCGACAACGACGACCATCTCTTTGCTCGAGCTGGCTAAAATTTTCTCCCGTACATGAGCTCCGCCCCCCCCTTTGATCATCCGCTTTTTGGGGTCGATCTCATCTGCCCCATCGACTGTGATATCTATCCGGGGGACTGAGTTGATATCGAGGATCTCAATGCCTCCTCTTCTCGCGAGATCGGCAGAAGCTCTCGAGCTAGATACAGCTTGAATTCTGAGCCCCTCTTTGCAAGCCTCAGATAAACTGCGGATAAAACATTCAGCAGTAGAACCCGACCCGAGCCCGACGATCATGCCGTTCTCGATCCACTCTACAGCCCTGCGGCCGGCAGCTATTTTTCCATCTTGAGACATGATCGGTAGTATATAAAAAAATTGTAGAAAATTAAATGAAATTTTAATACCTTAAGCTTGATTTAGGAGGATTCACATGGCTGTAATTGACGACTGTAGTAGAAGTGCTGTTGCCCCAGAGAGCCAAAAAACAAGGCGCGCTAGATTGAAATTGGAACAACAATTTGCTCAAGAAAAAGAATTTTTTACTCCCGAAGCTTTAGGCAAAACAGTCAGAGCTATTCATGATTGGATCGCTGACAATGCTCCTGAACGGGTCCGGGTTCAAAAAGAGGGCATTCACCTTTTTAATCGAAATCAAGATGCAGCAAAATTGAGTAAAAAAGTGGAGACATTGGCTCAGAGGCTTAAGATAGATATGGGACATTTTAGCAGCGCTTTTGATCCCAATAAGAGGCTTTCTTAGGTTAAAAAACAAAGATATCTGGTTTTAGAACCTCTCTAAGGCTTGAGACAAAAGATGAATTTGGATAAAATTGTTGCGTGAAAAATGTCATTGATGTCCTAACTGAAAGGGGTTTCATCGAACAGATGACCCATCAAGACCTGCGGGAGCGGGTCAATCAACCGATCAAAACATACGTAGGATTTGACCCAACGGCAGATAGTCTCCACTTAGGCAATCTTGTTCCCATTATGGGGCTAGCCTGGTTTCAAAAGTTTGGACACACTCCCGTTGCTATTCTGGGGGGTGCCACCGGATTAATAGGGGACCCATCAGGTAAAAGTGTTGAGAGGAACCTCCTCGATCAAAATACCCTTTCTAACAACGTCCATTGCTTAGAGACCTTTTTCAAAAAGATCCTCAACTTTTCAGAAGGGCCGCGCCCCCTTATTTTAAATAACAACGATTGGCTAGGGGCATTTTCCCTCGTCGATTTCTTGCGCGATGTGGGGAAACATTTTCGGATTGGCCCAATGATGGCGAAAGAGATGGTCCGGACCCGGCTTCAGTCGGAAGAGGGGATGAGCTTTACCGAATTTAGCTATCAGCTTCTGCAAGGATACGATTTCCACTATCTTTGGAAAAATCATGGCGTCACTCTCCAAATGGGGGCAAGCGATCAGTGGGGAAATATCACTGCCGGTACCGAATACAATCGGAAAGTAGGGGGAGACACTCTCTACGGATTGACCTTTCCTCTTTTAACGAGAAGCGATGGGAAAAAATTTGGGAAAAGCGAAGAGGGGGCGATTTGGCTCTCTAGCGATAAATTGAGCCCTTACCAATTCTACCAATACCTCGTTCGGATCCCAGATGCAGATGTGATTAAGCTCTTAAAAATCCTCACTTTCCTTGAATTGGATGAGATTCGGGAAATTGAAGCAAATATGCACCTCCCAAACAGTGCCCAAAAGCGTTTGGCAGAAGAGGTGACCCGTTTTGTCCATGGGGAAGAGGGGCTGCAAGCCGCTTTAAAAGTGACTCAAGGAATGGCGCCTGGCGGCGATGCAAAATTGAGTGGGATCCTCTTAAAGGAACTCATTGCAGATATGCCAAGCGCAGAACTTTCAAAAAATGAG
>CAYWDE010000210.1:0-3726 GCA_964456885.1 uncultured bacterium
TATGGGGGTGCCGCCGGATCAATTTGTCGGCAACGGTCTGAATAGATTCAGAAAGGGTGAAACTCCCCTCTTTTTCCCCCAATTTTGATATAAATAGAAGAGCATAAAGGACATCCCCCAACTCTTCGGAGATTTTTTTGGGGTCTTGAATATCAATAGCCTCGATCAGTTCGTGGGTCTCTTCCAACAAATAGGGCTGTAAAGTAAAAAATGTCTGTTCCCGATCCCAGGGGCACCCTTCCGGGCCCAGAAGGCGATCGGCAACACTTAATAGGTGATTAAATTCTTTCATTTATTTTTCTTGCTCCATTTATCGAATAAAAAATACAATAGACCTCTCGAAATTGCAAAGGATTTTAAGTTAGTTAAAAAAATCCATTTGTATTATAATGTTACAGAAATAAGCAGGTTATTATGGGAAATAACATTATACCTTCAAATCTACCTTTACCAAATAATCTACCTGCGAATCCCCCTGCGCAAAAAAAATCGGTGAAAAAGGTAGTAGGAAATTTTTTCCATTCCGTTGCCCAAACCACTAAAAATCGGATTAGATACTGGACCTCCCCTTCTGCAAATCCAACAGAGATTTTAGGGCGGATGAATGAGGCAGCCAACAAAGGCCTTCGTAGAGCCAAAGCGCAAAATATTGAGCTACAGCCTGTCACCCTCCATGGTGTGATCGATCAAGAGCTGGAAGCAAAAAAACAAAAAGAGATCCTAGAGGTAGAAAATTCGGCTCATAAGGGCCCTGTAGCAGACCTCTCCCCTTTGTCTTCCGATCTAGAAGTCACAGATCCCCCTCTTTTACAAGACAGGGTCAACGATCCAGATTATTACAAAAAAATTGTGATTCCTAAAGGGAAAGAGGCTCTTCGAAAAAAATTAAACGCAATGGCCACCTTTTTTGTCATGCGCTCACGGACTGGGCAAACAGACCCGAATAATTATCGGATTTTGGGTCTTATACAAAAAGCGACTGAAGGGCCTAATCCCCCTTCAATTTGGAAATTATTTACTGAAGCCTATGAATTGAGCTTCTTTGAGAAAGTTCAGGCAGGCCTCTTTTATTGGCTCTATTATAAAACCTCTCTAGTCGACAAAATAAATGAGAAATATACATTTGAAGCGATTTTAGACCGGGCGATCAATGAACTTTCAATTGAAAACAGTGAAATTCTTACCCACGTGATCCGGAGCGTCTTGGGCAATGCGAATGAATTCTTATTGGCCGATATCCAAGCGACGAAAGATTTTGCTTTCCAGAGGAAAGATGGGAATTTAGAAAAATATCGGAATAAAGCGATTGAGCGGCATTACGGGTTTTCCTTAGATGACTTGTGCAGGAAGTTCAGTGAAACGTTCGTTGAAAAAACCTCTCCTAATATCCCCATTTTTGAAGAACTTCAAAGAGTTCCTCTCCTAGGCTGGTTCTTTAAAAAATTTCAGTGGTTTGTCAACCGCTTTATCATCCAAAGAGCGATGAAGTCTTTTGTTTTACCCCATGTCTTTAAAGAGGCGGTCAATAAAGGGCTTCAGGCGACCCAACCCGATAATTTCGCTTTTGCAACGCATCTTACCCGTTTCTTCGTGAGGCAATTAGAACAATTCCAACTCGAATTAGAAAAACCCCCTTCGAACAAGACTCCAAATAAACCGGCCGCGCAAGTTCCAGGGACAGAGATGCTCTCTGCCACAATTAAAAATCTGATGATTTCGCTCGAATTGCAAGGTTTAGAAAATCCGATTGAGTTGCGGAAAAAATTCGAATCCTTTGAAAGCGACACTCTTTGGGCAGCTTTGAAAAATGGACCCGACAACCTAACACGAAAAACGGCAGAAAACGGGATTATTGAGTCGGCCCATCTTCTCTTTACCCATCTCAATAAGACTGCTCGATCTGGAGAACTTTTTGCTCAGCTCCTAGAACTTTCTCTCGCCTCTTTCTCCGCATCTGAAAGAGATAAGGCCCTTCTAGAAGCTGAGTACAGAGAAGAGAAATTTAAATTAGAAAGGACTGTTGGATCTGTATTACGAAAATTGATCTCGAAAACGGTTTCTGAAAAAAGCTCTGAATTTATCAATGGACCAAAAACCGAGAGTTCTCAACAGGTAGCAACCAAATCGTTCCATGCTCAAAAAATAGTCACCGATAAAGTGGTTGAACAGTTGGGTGTGATTTGCTCTGAAATGGCTCCGAAAATTGAACGGTCCGCCCACGCTCCACTAGCACCAGAAAATAATGTCCAAACAGAGATCGGATCGATTCTCCAAATCATGCAAGCTTTAGCGAGCCGAAAAGAGCTTCAGGAAGAGCTTACAAATATCCAAGCAATCGATCGGGATGCCGTTTGGCGCGTTCTCAACCCTTTATTTACTAGAGCAGAAAAGATTCAAGAACGGGTATTAAAGCTTCAAGAATTACAAGATAAGCATCCGGCTGAAGCCGAGGTCTCTCTCAGCTTAAATGAAATTAAAGATTTCTTATCAGAGTTCCGAATACAACTCCGCACTCATCCAAGGCATCACCAAAATACAATTTACGAATCGGTAAGAGAGTCAATTGAAAAGATTAAAAGGCGTTTAGGTGCCCGAGCCCCTTTATATTTAAAGTTGCAGGAACTCATAGAACAGATTTCTACCCTTTCTCAGCGGATTGGAAAAGAGCAGCAGGCAATCGATGCAATTTATAAGCTTTCCCCCCCAAGAGAAGAAGAGGAAGTGGGAGATCCACAAGGACTTTTAAATCGACTGCTCAATTACCAAAGAGGGGTCTATCCAAAAGGATTTAAGCCGAGCAGATGCCTAGCTGAAATTAAGAGCTGCTTAGCCTATTTTTCTCCCGAAGAGAGGGAAGAATTAGAGAGGTTGATTGGAAATGGCTCTAACCTAAAGGTGAAATGGGATGGGCTCGGTGAAACTCTCCAAAAAATTTATGGTAAACATTTAGCTCTAAAAAATCTCGATATCGACCCGCTAAACCATATTTTAGATACAACAGATGAGTGGCTTAAAAATAAAATCTCCGCCTACAACTTACTTAAAGATAAACACTATGGGCAAATGCAAACTGAAATGCGGCGCATTTCAGCAGACGTAAATATTCTCCAAACTGAAGCTGAATCGGCTAAGCTTGAGCTCTCCTCATCTCTCCCCCCCTCTCTTTTTAAAGGATTGAGCGTTACCGTCCCCCTTGTTTCAGTTATGGCTGGGTCTTGGATCGGATTACCCCTCTTTATTCCTGCCGCCACAAGCGCAATCTCTAAATGGTTTAAAGGGCTAGATGATAAAACCTCTGTAAGCTTTAGCTCTTTCATCAGAGGGACTACAACAGCAGTAGCCGGAATGGCTGCCTATAATTACGAATGGATTTCTGCCCCTGTTGCTGCTTTAGGAGCTGCCTATATGGGCTGGCAAGGACCAAAAGCAGCTAAGTCGGGAATAGAGACTTATGCGAACGACCAAGCTTGGAAATTATTCACAAAAGCCTACGAATTTGTTCTCCAGCCCCGCATCTATAAAGCGGCTGTTACACGGACGATGAAAGAGATCGCTGAAGTCCGGTAAATTTGTGATAGAAAGACAATTCACCGCAACCGTTTATCTCTTTCATGAAGATCAAGTTCTTCTACATTTTCATCAAAAGCTCGGAAAATGGCTCCCCCCTGGCGGCCATTTAGAGGCAAATGAGACCCCTCCTGAAGCAGCGAGAAGAGAAGTGAGGGA
>CAYWDE010000211.1:0-3708 GCA_964456885.1 uncultured bacterium
TTGGGTCTGCACTAGAAATAAGGACTGGGAGTATTTTTAATAGGAGGCCTTTAAAGGCCTTGTCTAGGTTTACCCATTTCATTTTTAAATCTGAATAGGTCATTCGCAAATGATCAAAACTAACCTCTTGATGGGGCCCTATTTTGACTTCAGATAGGGATGTATAATCCCATCGGATAGGCGTTCCAAAATGAATATCTTCTAATGCATATAAATAATGCCTCTCCTCGACACCTCTAATATTAGGGAGAGTGAGCATGGCTGCATTTGGAGTGCCATCATTTGCAAATACGGCCAGGTTAGCCATACGTTTCCCATCGATTTTACGGAGTCTGAATTTTATTGATTCTAACTGGGGAATATTTTCTTTTAGAGCGGAAGGGCTCAAGGTAAGGACAAAAGGTTCAAAATTAGGGCTATATTCGCCAAGGTACTCTGCAATAAAGGTTCCTTTTGGAATGAGTTCTTCAGCAATAACTTCCCACCCGATTTGAGCTCTTTTCTCTATAAATAACTGGGGTTGGTAGTGTTGAAATCGTTCCAATGCCTCCATGAATTGAAGAGGAAGTGTATAAGGAAGTGCTTCTCCAACTTTCCAATCTTCCCATAGATGTTCTTCCGAAATGGCGATTTCTTTTATTAAATCTTTCCCAGTTAATCTTTTAAAATCTTCTTCCGAGCCAGTGACGATCCGACCGTCCATATTTCGATGTCGAAAGGTGAGATTGCCGGTTTTGTGTTTCAGTAAATTTTGAATATCTGATGGAAGGGCTCCTCTCATGTTACGTTGAAGGAGGACACCATTTTTCCTGCCTATCGAAATCAGATCAGAATCATTTATAAAGGCTGCAAAGTGCTCAAAACTCCATCCTTGCCGATCTTTTTGATTCGGGTCCAAAACCTTTAATTTAAATATCTCTTCTGCATGTTTAACTTTACCCAGCATAGCGCAAATATGTAGTGGGTTAAGCTGGTGTGGGGACAAAACACCACTAACACGTTCTTTAATTTTAAAAGAATTTTGATCCCCCCTTATCCAATGAGTAAAGGCGCCCAAATCTCCGCCTTCAAAGATATGCTGGCATGTAATCTTTATAGGAGAAGGGGAGTGATCGCGCGCGGAAACAATTTGGGAAAGATAATTTTTAAAAAAATTAATTCTAGGAATTGACATGTTTATACCGTTCTTGAATTACGAACGGTATACTCCCTTGGCGCCCAGATGCAGCTGTTACGTTCGTATTGACATCAATGATAATTATCCTTTCAGATAAGAGAGCTAAGATGCAATTTCCCAAGAGCAAAATTTTACTAAAGAACTTTAAATTTCTCCAATTAAAAGTTCTGAAATCGAGCGCAGGCTCTTTGCCCGGCGGAATTCGAGCCTTGGTTTACCAGGCTTCCAACGCCCCCATTATTTCATCGGTAAATTTAGAGACTACCGTGCTTTGATTTTAAGTTCTGAAATACTAAATTCAGAAGTTATCATTTTTCATCGGCTTTAAAATTCTCGAAAATATTTTGGGCGCGGCGGCGCGGTTACTCACGAGATTTGCTGTGAGGTAAAAATTCTGTTCAGACTTTTGGTGGATTTTTTTGAGATAACGGGTGACATCAGCGGTTTGCTGCTCTCTCAAGACGATTTGATAAAAATATAGTTAAAAATAGACTAATTGCATATAGTGTTTTAAATTAAATTTATTTTTAAAGAGTTTTATATGGCTTCTTTATCCATCTCGCAAGACGTACACCAGATATCTAAAGACCACTGGATTACTCCTAATCAGCAGCTTCTTACTTTTTCTAAACCTCTGATACATGAAATTTTAAATGCACGTGATGAGCAAGTCCAACAATCCATATGGAAAAAAGAATCCTTTGATCCTGCTATAGTAGATATAGTTGCCGAATATGCGTTTGACTCACTCTCCAAACAATTCACCAATTGGCATACAGCCCTAGAGCGTTTGAATGTTCTTCCCCAAAAAATCCCCCCTTTACCCGCTAATATCATTCAAGCTTTGGAACGGGACTATACAGATACTCATTTTCTGACGCTCGTTCCTGAAGAACTGGGATCTATTAATAAATTCGTAGAGGAAGTGATAGTTCCTTATGGAAAGCAGAGCGATCCAGCTAATGCAAATCCTCTTCAAATTCGATCTTTTTGGGATGTTGCTCGCCAGGAACATGGGGAGGGCCCCTCTGAGCCTACTCATTGGGTGCTGATGACTAAGGGAGGTCTATTTGATAAAAATCAATCATATGAGGATCAATTGCAAAAAATTAGAGAATTAAGCAGCAGATCTTTTGCAAATTACGAGTATCCTTCTCTAAGGGATACTATTGCATCCATTTTCTTTTATCAAATCGCTACAGGAGAGAGACTTTTTTCTGATGGTAGCTACACAAGAGTCAAGGAAAAGACTAGGAATTACCATTTAGTTGTCGGTGCCTTTACTTCAGCAGGATTAGATGTGGACGGCCTAAACTTTTCTAGTAACGGTATTCGTGTTGCGCCGGTGCAGAAGTTCTATTGAACCGTTTCTTGAGCAAATTAAAGACTCTGCAGGAATTTTAAAAGGATTTCTTGGCGATGACAACCCAGTATCAGATCATCTTTGATATAAACTGAGGAGTAGAAACACCATTTGATAAATTCCATTTGAGTAATACTTTGTAAGCTTTTAAAGGAGAGATGATTGAAAAATCTTTCCCCCAATCAAACAAAAGTTCTGAATGTGTCCAATCGCCCCCATTCGTCTTTTGAGTAAATTTCTTTGATCGCAAATAGACAGTAAAAGTGTGGCTGTATATATATCCCCGATATGGGAACCTTATTTTCGCGTTCACTTCAGTGGCTTGTGCAACAATGGCCTTATGGAGTGCTCTTCGCGATTCCGTTTCTTCTGCTTTTGATCCCCTTTTGGTTTGCTGCTTTTGGCCTGCCGCTCACTCTCGTGTATAGCCAGCTAGCAGTTTATATGATTCACCAGGTCGAGGAACATTACCACGATGGATTTCGCTTGTTTGTCAATCGACAAATCGGCAAAGGAGCGGAACTCCTCACGCCTACCGCTACTTTTTGGATTAACTGTCTCGGAGTCTGGCTCGTCGATTTTGTCGCTCTTTATCTGGCCTTCTATGTAGATCTTTCTTTTGGCCTTATCGCTATTTACCTTCCTCTGCTCAACGGAATCATCCATATCGCTAGAAGCATCAAACAGCGGTGCTACAATCCAGGTCTTCTGACAGCCATTTTTCTCTTTCTGCCTCTGGGAGGTTGGAGCTTATATGTCATCCATGAGGCAGCTCACCCAAACATAATCGATCAGGCCATTGGATTGGGGATAGCCCTTCTAATCCATGTGCTGATCATCATCCATGTCGCCATTCGAGCGAAAAGATTGAAAAAAAATTAACGAAATTTCACCTTCGCCTGAAGCTGTGGGCGCGACCCTTGGGTTGGTTCTGCAATTTTTTCTCGTAGGCTTCCAAAAGAATTTTTGTATGCGCAGCGCTGTTAACAGGGCACGCTTGCTCTAGATGCTTGAATACGTTAGATCGTCCAGCAATTCATTGGGGGGATCTAATACATGTACTTTCCTTGTGCGAGTCAGCAGTGTTCAATGTTGATAGAGGGATTGGATTGACCTGCCCAGGACTGTAAATACCACATCATCTCATCGATAAATTTCAGGTATCACT
>CAYWDE010000212.1:0-3707 GCA_964456885.1 uncultured bacterium
AAATAGAGGGGATCGAGTTGGCTGGTAGATTGCCGCAGCCGATATAGATGAGGGTCCCCACTAAATTGCGGACCATTTTATATAAAAAACGGTCCCCTTTGATCTGAAAAAAACGGTCAAAGACGATCGATTCGAGCGTGCATATCGGATTTTTTTCCGGCTCATTTGCAAAGGCGGTGAAATCGTGGGTGCCGATCAGATCGGGGATTGCAGCATTGATTTTTTGAACATCAAGGGGGGCGTGGAAATGCCAAGAGTAGAGGCGCCGGGTCGGGTCTTGGACGAGCCCTTGACAGATCTGATAGTGGTACTCTTTCCCGATCGAGTCGAGAGTGGGGTGGAAATCTTCAAAAGAGAGTTCCCGTACTCGGATATCAGTTGGAAGGACCGCGTTGAGCCCTCTTAAGAGTTTCCGGGGCTCGATCTTTTTTTGAATCGCAAACTGGATCACCTGCCCTTCAGCATGAACCCCTCTATCCGTCCGGCTCGCCGCTTCAGGCAAAACCGCCTCTGCCGCAATTTGTCGAAGGGCTTTTTCAAGCTCCTCTTGGATGCTGGGCCCCTCTTTTGTTTTTTGCCATCCTAAATAGTGGGTCCCGTCATAGGCTATAATCGCTTTATACATGAGAGAAATTTTGCGCTAAATTGAGGTTTATCTGCCACTACTTACGCTTGGCGGCTGATGAAGGTGCTTAGGCCGCTTAAGAACATCTGGACCGCAATCAAGATCAAAACAAGCCCCATGAGCCGCTCGAGGGCTAAAATGCCTCTCCAACCAAGGAATTGTTTTAAAAAAGAGGAAGAGAGCAGGATGACGAGGGAGGCAAGCCAAGCGATCATGATCGCTCCCATCATAACAAGGCTATTATCTTCCTGTTTTGCATAGATCATCACGGCCGCCAAGACAGAGGGGCCGGCGACAAGAGGGACGGCTAATGGGACGATGAACGGCTCTGTATCGTGGGGGAGCGATTCATTCGAGTCGTGGGGAGGGGGGAAGATCATTTTTAAACAGAGGAGGAAAAGGATGATCCCCCCCGCTATTTGAATCGTATCGTTTTCAACATGGAGGAATTTCATCAGCCCATCGCCCACAAAGTTGAACATGACGATGATGAATAGAGCGATGAATAACTCTCTAAATATAACAAACCGCTGCCGTTTCGGATCTACCCCTTTTAAAAAGCTGATGTAGAAAGGGATATTCCCAATCGAGTCCATTAGAAGAAAGAGGGTGAAGGAGATAGAGAGCATGTTCATCATATAACCTCATCCTAGCGCCTTTCTCAAATTCCGTACAAGGGCCGAGTCATCCCCACTTAAAGAAATTAAGGGGCTCTTGTCGATGTTTTAACAATCCGCCATAATCGGTTCATAAACGCTTTTTGTTCAGAAGTCAGATTGTGGAGAGCCATGATGCAATCGCTGTTTTTATAAAAGGCCGCTTTTGTCCAATTTGCAGATCCAGTAATAAGCGTCTGTTCATCGATGTAGATGAATTTATGGTGGAGGAGTTGAACCCCTTGGCTTAAGTAGACGGGGACTCCCGCTTTTTTGAGCGCATCAACTGCTTTTGCGCTTGCCCCGAATCCAGAGTGCATATCGATCACAAGCGATACAGAGACGCCCCTGTTATGGGCCGAGATCAGTTCATCGATAAGAGCTGGATGTGTAAAAGTGAAAAGGGCGACACAGATGGAGCGTTGCGCATTATGGATCTTTTTCTTCAGCTCTGTCAAAGCATGGCCGCGGGGATCGGGGAGGAGCCAAAGCTCCATATCCTGCCCCCCTACCATTGCCCGCAAATAGCCGGGGGTGAACGGCTCATGTTCCTTGAGAAATTTTGCGACAGAGTGGCTCACAAATCCGATCACTAAATTGTCATGCATCCTTAACGAAGCGGAGGTCATATTCGCAGAGCCGATGAAGACCATCTCTTGATCGAGGATCAAGATTTTTTGGTGCATGAGTCCCGGATTTTTGATCGCGTGGAGTTTAGCTCCTTTCAAGTGTTTATAGACTTTCGTAGAGCCCCCTGCATCGTAATAGATCGTAGTGGGGATCTCTTCTCTGATTTTTTGAGCGAGGGCGCTTAAAACAGCTCGGTCGCTCAATCCGAACATCACAAGGTGGATTGAAGAGGTAGCCTGCTTAATCGCACTTAAGAAAGTGGCGCGGAGATCTTGCTGACACTGATTGGAGTAGAGTTTCGGAGGTTCAGAAGCTTCTGGAAGATGGGGTGTGATCGATTCCCAGATCATCCAGGCACAAAATATAACGGCGAGAAATAGGACCCAAGGAAAGGGCTTTTTTTTAGGAGGTGGGGGATTAGAAAGCGGGGGCCCTTTTTGAGGTCCTGTCTTTGATTTGGGTGCGTACTTCAGATCGAGGATAATTTGACCTGGAGATTGCGCTTTATTCTTTCTCATCACCCTCATTTATACAACAACCAAAAAATTAGTAGACAAAAAGAATTTTTAGAATAGAATTTTCCCCTTCAAAACGGGAGTTAGATCATGGTTTCAGCTACACAAAGTACGGAGTTAGCCTATGCTTCGACCGCATCTGCTTCAAACACCCCCCCTTTTCCTGAAGAAAGGGGGAGCAAAGTAGCTAGTACCAGCTTAAGCGTTTTTGAAAGATTTCACCAGGCTGCAGCGCAACAGATGGGTGGGCAAACAGAGCCCCTCGCAACCCCTCGTCGCCATTCAGGATTCTCTTATTTGACGGGGCCTCGGAAACCGATCTCTATCCAACCTGTAATAGTGCCTTCCGTCCAATCTGTTACATCCCGTCAAGATGAAGCTGCAAGCCCAAGCCTTCCGAGTGAATTGCAACAAGATGAAGAGCCCGACTCTCCCCTTTTTGATCCAGACTCTATTAGTCCGGTAAGGCCAGAGGCTCCAACTAGGGCTCCTGAAACCGATTTAACCCCCTATCTGAAACCGGAGATCACCCTTGATCCACAAGAGAACTTTGCCGAAAATCCCGATGCATACCCTTTCTTAAGGGGATTTGTATTCTGGGCTTATGGGAAAAGCAGTTGGGCTAAACTTTCAGAGTTAGAGAGCTACAAAGAGGAGATTAAACGGTATTTCCAGCAAGAGATTCGTTTGCGAGACCCGAATTTAAAGCTCTCTTTAGAGACACCTCAAGATTGGGCTTTAGCAGAAAAGACGCTTCATGAATTTGATGAGCCAAACCTTTCAAAAATCATGGGTAGAGTTGTACCCCTTTTGCAGCAAAAAGGGTATTTAAAAACACCGAGTATTGTTGAAAGGGGACAGGTTCGAAAAACCTCTACTGTTGTTATGGTCGATTGTTTTAAAGCTCTTTGGGAGATCACCCATTCTCCTGAAATGTTAAATAAAATCACCGAGCTAGATTTATCGGCACTTAGTTTAAATGGAATCCCCCCCAGTTTTTCCAAACTCCATTTTAGTAGAGTCGAAAGACTCTCTTTGGCAAATAATACAATCATGACGTTGCCAGGAGAAAACTTCTTCAGTAAATACCCCTCTTTAACTTATCTCGATTGTACTGCTTGTGGGCTCACTAATGTTACAGAGGGGCTTTTCTCTGTATTGCCAAATTTAAACGAAGTAAATTTTAAGGGGAATTGGCTCTCATCGATCCCTTTTCTAGGAATTACCGATCAACATTTGGCAAAGAGAGTGAAAATTGATTTGAGTAATAACACTTTAATT
>CAYWDE010000213.1:0-1441 GCA_964456885.1 uncultured bacterium
TGGTTCTTCGCTTTGCCGTAGCGGATCGCTTCATCGAGGAGGTGTTGGTATTTAGGTTGTTGGCTCGCGGCTAAAATGAGGGAGGGGTTGGTGGTCGAATCGGTGGGTTGATATTGTCTGAGAGTCTCAAAGTCACCTGTGTCGGCAACAACAGTTGTTACTTTTTTTAGTTGGTCGAGTTGGTTCTGGCTCATGGAATCGGTCCTTTAAAAAAGTTTTGGAAAAAATGGCCTTCTCCTATGAACTTGGCAAAGATGCCGGAAAATTGGGCAGGATCCAGGATTTCCTCAAAATCGTCTAAAAGAATAGCGATTTTATGCCCTTCTTGCAAGGCCTTAATCACTTTTTCAGTGGTTTCTGGGGAAAGGTGGATCCTCATTCCTCCCTCGTGAACGGGGATTTGCTCCTCAAAGGACTGATCTGCAATGGTAAAAATTACTTTGATTTGCTCGGTGGCTTTAAAGCGAAATCGGTTCAAACTGATGTATCCATCAATTTGATTTCCAATTTTCATCATTTCAAAGGCAAGGGGAGCGTGGGCTTGTTTAGGAATGTACCGAAGACGCGACGAATCAAAGGAGCGATCTCCTGCCGCGATAGAATCAACCATCCACATTGCGGGCTGCGCTGAGCAGCCCCAAAGAATGGTAAAAACAATCAGACTACTAGTGAGACGAGCTAGCGTTGCCATTGTGCATTGAAACAACAAAAATAGCTCCTGCGGCCGTGGCCATCGCGCTTGCTGCAAAAGTCCAGTTTTGCCATTGATTAGATGTCGCTGTTTGAGCTGTTGCAACGGCTGTTTCTCCGGTTGTTTGTGCTTGAAGTACTCCCGTTGAAAGGAGGGTGGTCATTGTCAATAAAGCGGTCAAGTTTTTCATGTAGGTCCTTCCTGTAAAAGGAAGCATTATACATGAAATTAAAATTCTATTGAATCATTTTGATTCTGAGTAGATTTTTGCGCGCCCTTCTTGCAGAGCGAGAAACTGCCAATAGGGTCCAAGTGCGGCGAGAGCGTTCACTTTATTTTGGAGGGTTTCCCATTCTGCCTCTTTCTTATCTGTTGATCCGAGATGGGTGAAAAAGCTTTCGAATTCAGACCGTTTTTCTAAGTCTGTAATGGGAGTCCAAAGTTCCTCAACTAAAGCAAGAGATTGGAAAGATTTAAGGAGCTCTTTTTGAAATTTAGGGAAATCTTCTCTAAGGACTGCAGCGGTAAGGATATAGGCTTTCTCATCTTTGACGAAAAAGGCTTGGAGAATTTTGATCTCTCCCCAAGGAGTTGTGTTGGATAGTTCGGTCAGTCTCCCCGGTCCGCTCCCCATTTGGAGCTTCCCTAAATCGCGCCATTTAGCTGTTGGATTGGATAGGTGTAGTTCTTTGACGGCTTGGACATATTTGGCTAAAGAGACATCCACATCTTCTGTGGCGAGGTTAATCG
>CAYWDE010000213.1:1451-3687 GCA_964456885.1 uncultured bacterium
GGCGAAAGTCTCCCGAGCCTTGACCAATAAAGCCAATTTTAACGTGGGCGGAGGGGTTTTTCAGTTGGGCAATTTCCCATCCGGCTGGGGGGATGAATGTACAATGCTTTGCGTCAGCAAATGTGAAAAGGAGGAGAAAGAGGAATAGGAGGTGCATAGATAAAGGCCTTTGAGAAGAGGATCTTTTTTTAGTGGCTTGTGGTTGAACTGCTCGATGAATCGTTGTTCTCTATGAGGGCGCAAAGAGTGGCCATTCCGACTGCGAGTCCCAGGCCCCAGCCCATCATTGAGAGGGCGGTTGCGTCTCGAGATGCGTACCCAGCTGCTTGGCCTCTACGGCAACGTCTGGCTTCTTTGGTTTCCTGTGGGAATGCTGTTGTGCAGACTATAAGGGATAAAAGAGTAAGTATTGCTTTTCTCATCTTAACCCGCCTTATCTCACAAGAGGCACTTTGAAACAAGTCCCGGTCTATTGTCCGGGACTATTTTCTCTTTATATTAGTGAGAGAAGCTAGAAGCGCTGCCAGCAGAAGTTCCTGCTGTTAAGCCAACTACTACGCCAACTACTGCGAGAGCACCGAGACCAATTCCCCAAGCAAAATTGTCTGAGCTAGAGTAAGATCCTGCTTGAGCGCCTGATCCCATTGGTTTTTGGCTGTTTTGAGCGAAAGCGCCATTGCTTGTCAATGTAGCCACTGCTGCTAATACGAATGCTAGTTTTTTCATTTTTTCTCCTTATAAAGTTTTCCTGGAGCGACTGACCCCAGTGTTTCCCTACTTGTATATAGTTATATATTTTTTTTATATTTTCAACACCATCTTTGGAAAAGATATCATACGCAAAAAAATCGTTGCTCGTGTAAAATCCTGTAGATTGAGAACTTGCGGGAGATCTTCGATGAAAGGATTAGAGACGGGAAAAGATAAAATCCAAAAAATCTGCGACTTAATGCGCAAAGAGACCCTCGACCCGGCTAAGCAAGAGGCCCGGGAGATTGTCGAAAATGCTCATATGCAAGCCTCTGAAATTGTCGCTGAGGCAAAAGCGAAAGGGGCCTCCTTGATCCAAGCGGCTGAGAAAGAGATAGAAGAGAAGAAAAGGGTTTGCCAAGCCTCTTTAGCTCTTGCTTGTCGGCAAGGGATCGAGATGTTGAAACAAAAAATCGAGAAAGAGCTTTTTAATCAGGAACTTACCTCTCTAATTATTAAAGAGACGGCAGATCCTAAAGTGATTGCAAATTTATTGAACAGCTTTATGAAGTCGATGGAAGAGAAAGGGGTAGAGGAAGATTTTGTCGCCCTCATTCCGAAAGGGGTCTCTCCCCGCTCGATCAATGCTCTTCTCGTCGCTAGAGTGTTAGAGCGTCTACAAGATCAAACAGTTGTAGCCTCTGATATCGCTGGGGGATTGCAAATTCAGTTGAAAGGGCATCAGATCACTATTGATATTTCCGACGCTGTGGTCCGAGAGCTGATTGGCCAGTATATCCGTCGTGACTTAAGAGATTTAGTATTTAACGTATAGATCTATGACAAATTACTATTTCCTGATTGCAGCCTTCCCCCCTCTAACTTTGGGGCGCCCCCCTGAAATTTCATATAAAGAATTACGGGATCTACTCGCATTGAATCTCACTTCTGAAGATGCGAACAAGGTGAAGCAGCTCTTAAGGCCGATCGATTTGTACAATATAAGGGCTTTATGGCTTGGACTCCCTTTAGACGATCGGGGAAATTTAAAAGCGAAGGATCTGGAAGAGGAGCTCCTGGTTCAAGGGGCATTGCCCGGGTATCTGATCGACTATCTGGATCGGTACGAATCGACTGAAGAGAGATTGCGCTATTTCTCCTCTTTATATGTCTCTTTGTATCGAGACCTGCAGCCGAGGCTCAAAGGCTTTTTGAGCAAATATTATCAATTTGAAAGGGAGCTCCGCCTTGTTTTGACGGGGCTTAGGGCGAAACAGGCTGGGAGGGATCTCGTTTATGAGCTCCAGTTTGAAGACCCAACAGATCCTTTAGTGGCGGAGATTCTTGCTCAGAAAGATTCTCCCGACTACACCCCGCCGCGGGAATTCGAAGATTTAAAAACGATTTTTATGGAAAATAGATCTAATCCCAAAAAACTTCACCGGGCTATTTTGGAATATAGGTTCAATAAAATTGAAGAGATGGAAGAAAATCAAGATTTCGGTATCGACCGCGTTCTAGCCTATGTCGCCAAATTCATGTTGGT
>CAYWDE010000214.1:0-3673 GCA_964456885.1 uncultured bacterium
AAATATTGCGAAACTCTTCTACAGAGCGATCCATGTACTTATTTCTCGGGAGAAGAGCCTCTTCGAACTACTCTTGCATTGGAGGATCTCAATACCTTTACACTTGATGATCAGGCGTTGATTCTTGTTTTCCAACCTTATACCGTTGCTGGAGGAACGGATGGTCCTCCCTTTGTGAGAATTCCTTGGGAAGAGCTACGTGGGGTTATATCGCCATCTCACCCTCTGTGTGCTATATTGAGTGAAACCATTCACTCGAAATGCTTTATTGCATCATGGGATGAGAATTCATTAGAGCGTTCATTAAAAGAGTATGATCGCCAGGTTCATTAGAAAAATTAACAAACCAAATCTCGGAACTTTTTCCCCTTGTACTCGGGGCGCAGATAGAGGCTGCCATTAGAAGAATGGACCAAGATTGCATGAATGCGCCGTTCGTTTGCCAGTGCCACTGCTTCTTCTTTCGAGATCCATGCATCAGATCTATTTTTGTGAATGCAGTATTCTTGGATAACACCCCGTTTTATGTGAACTCCGGTGATATACCATACGTCGATGAAGTCCTCTCTTCCAACTACCCATTTTTCGATTTTCTCGATGGCCTTCCAATATTTTTCAAATTCAACAGGATTTAATGAACTGATTTTTCTCATTCGATCAAATCCGGTTTCTTCTACAATTGAATCGATATGGTCGGGATTGTCAGGCGTATAGTCAATGGAAGCCTGTTTAAGTGTTTTTGCTCCCCATTTTTTGCCTGACAGCATATCAACCAACGCTTGATGACCGGTTTTGTAATCGGGATATGTTGCAAAGCCGCCTGCCTTCCCGATTGCTTTGAATGAGCGCTCTTTTCCCATCGTGTAAGGATTGGCAACTAAATTGCCTGGGTTATTGTTTCTCCAGGCCCATGTTCCGCCGCTTCTGATGATCATATTTCCTTGTTCATCGAAATATTGGACGGTTGGTTTGCTTTCGCCAATGTTTGCTGGACCTTCCTGAGCTCGTATGTAAACCATTGTGATTTCCTCTGATCCGATCAATTATCGACTTTATACAAACAAGAAGCAAGCGTTTTGAGTGGAGCTTGTAATTGTTTGTGTTAATTAAACAATTTAATTTTAGATGGGTAAGATTTATATACGTTATTTCAGGGATTTGTATCGGCGACTGAGTTGGTGATTTTATTTTCCATCAAGGTGAGGCAAAAATCCCTTGTCTCCCAGCACCTTCATGATGCCTCGAAGCAAGTAGTTGTCGCCGAAACTGAGACAATAGTCTTTGAAGCCGATGCGTTGAAGCATTTTTTTATCCACAAGCCTCTTGATTTGTCGGGATAATTCTGCGCCGTGTTTTCCTTGAAAAATCTCTTTCAAGTCACTCGATTGGATCATTTTTTTCTCGATAGCCATTCTCAATATTTTTGCTTCGACATCTGTGATATATTTTCTTTCGAGAGAGTGGTTGATTGTGGGTGCCAAAATTTCCTTGGCCAGATAGTCATAGTCGAGAAGCTTGTCGATTTTTTCGATCTCCTCTTTTAGGCCGCGGAGCACGTATTCGCACCAAGCCAGAATACCCGATTTCTCTCCAGTGTCAGCCTGCTCGAGATACTTGTAGTAATTATTTCGGTGATTACAGAAAACGGCCGTAGGATTGATGATTCTCCCCACATTGACGTTGAAGCCGAGCTTAATTAACATTGCGTAGGTGAATAAACGTACTGTTCGTCCGTTGCCATTGCCAAATGGATGTATCCATACAAATCGATGGTGAGCAATTGCTGTTTTTAACAGATCGAATTTTGGGCCGCTGTCCTGATTGATAAAGTCAAATAATTCGTTCATATATTCATCGACGAGTACCCACTCTGGCGGTAGATGCTTAGATTTTGTAATTTGTAAATTTGACTTCCTATATTGACCTGGAGTTTTATCCCCCTCTCCTTTTGGCGAAGTGGGCAACCCCTCGACAACCATCCTATGAATTTCGCTGACAAAGGCTCGATTAATCGGATGCTTTTTTACGTTGTTTTCAATGAAATCCATGGCACTTTCGATATTTTGGATCTCTTTAACTCCCATAGGCACATCAACTTTCTCTTCCAGTTTGGTCTCTATATACTCAAGCAGAGAGGTGTTATTTCCTTCGATGCGCGCCGAGCCGATACTCTCCAGCATATGGAAAATGCTCTTGAGGTTGAAAAAAACCTGGGAAGGCGTTGTCCCATCTAAACGTTTTTTCCGAAGATGGTTCAAATCGATAATAAGGTCTGTCAGAGGAGAGTCAAAAGCAGGCTCTACTAAAGTTAAGTCATAGTGTTTAAATTCGGCCTTTGTCATTTAACATCCCCTCCCGTCGATCTTTAACATCCGTAGCGTCAAAAGTTTAACACAATATATTGTAAGTGTCTTAAAAACAGTTAAATACGAGGATATCTAAGGGTGTGAATTTTAACAACCTGTTTTTTGCAGATTTAGCATCTCCCTCTGGAATCCTTGCGGTATGGCATGGTAAAACATTTTTGAAATGCGTAAGAAGTGCGTAATCAGCCCATGGCAATATCGATTTATCGTTGAATATCAGATATATGCAAATCGAAGGCTATGAGAATATACGTCTCTTGTTGCTGTTTATCCCGGTGTTTTCTAGAATGATTCATTTGCATCTGGAGGATCATGGCAACAATTCGGGAATACAAGAAGGACGATGGAACAATCACTTATCATGCAGAAGTCCGCCTAAAAGGTTACCCCCCTCAAAGGGAGAGTTTCCGAACCAGGACTTTAGCAAAGAAATGGGTTCAGGACACTGAGTCTTCGATTCGAGATGGTCGCCATTTCCGAATCGCTGAAGCCAAAAAACATACAGTTAAAGATTTAATAGATAGGTTTGTTTCTCAGTGGTTGCCTCAGTTTCCGGAGAGAGTAGTGAGGCAGACGGCTTACCTTGCTTGGTGGAAAGAGAGGCTCGGCCATTTACTCCTAGCGGATTTAACTCCATCCGTCATCGCTGAAGCGAGAGATGCTTTGCTCTCGGAGGTCACTACTAGGCAAAAATTACGAAATCCAGCGACGGTCAATCGATATCTAGCTGCTTTTTCCAGGGCTTTGACCATTGCAATGAAAGAGTGGGGATGGATTGATGACACCCCCATGAGAAAAGTCTCAAAGCCATCTGAAGGGAATGGGAGGAATCGGCTTCTTAGTCTAGAAGAGAAAGATCGTCTTTTACAGGAATGCAAGCTTTCCCCTAATCCCCATCTTTTTCCTATTGTTTCTTTGGCGCTTTTGACAGGCATGCGATTCGGAGAAATTGTTGGATTGAAGTGGGAAGATGTCGATCGTCAGAATCGGACTATCACGCTTGAAAAAACGAAAAATGGGGAAAGAAGAATTCTTCCTCTCACTATTGCGGTAGAAAGGATTTTAATCAGTTGTCAGAAGATTGATATTCCCTCTGGTCTAATTTTTAAACCAACTAGTTCGACCAATCGGTCCGGATTAGTAGATATTCGGAATGCCTTCCTGAAAGCTCTTCAAAGGGCAAAAGTCCCAAATTTTCGCTTTCATGACCTCCGGCTTGCTGCGGCATCATTTTTCGCTATGTCTGGAGCAACCCAAGGAGAATTAAGGGTCATTTTGGGACATAAAACGCCGACAATGACCAGGCG
>CAYWDE010000215.1:0-3631 GCA_964456885.1 uncultured bacterium
GTTCCGGCAAAAATCCTTTCCATTTTATCGATTATCGCATGGACAGAGACTTCTGGATCATTCGTTAGAGCCATATACTTCCTTCCGGGCATATATAATTCAGAATATTCGCTTTGAGGAAAAGCTTGAGGAGCATATTCGTTTAAAAAGAGGAGGTGGCTCTCTTTTGAGAGGAATCCCAAAGTAATGGCCCATTTTTTGGGGCAATTTTGAGGGGAACAGCCTCCTGGAGGTGGAACTAATAGGCGCTGAAATTGAACAAAATCAAACTGGAGCTGTGTTGACATATAAATCCTCTTTTTTAGGGTTGATTAGCGACTCTGCCTGATCGACCACATATTGGGCGAAGGGGATCGCTGAAGTGAAGCCAGGGGAGACTGCATTGAGGATGTGAAGAGAGCGTTGGTCCCCTTCGATCACAAAATCGGTTTCGAGTTTGTTTTTGGTGATGTCGAAGAGTTGTGCCCGGATCCCCGGCTTGCCCCATTGCCGATAGTGAGAGGGTTTAACCCCTTTTAGGAGAGATCCGGCAAGGGCGACCATTTTTGATCCCATATATTTTTGCATCTCTTCAAAAGCGAGCTTTTTGAAATCGAAGGTCGAAGAAAAAACAAGCTTCATTTGCCTGAGGGCGATATCGAAAAATTCGGCGCTTTTAAAGCGGGAGAACCCATCGTATTGTTCACGCCATAGGGCCGGTATTGCTGTGGGACCAATTTTGATCTTATTGGTGTCTGTGAGGGTGAAATGGACTCCAAGGAAAGGGTAATTGAGATCGGGGACTGGGTAGATATTTGTCCGTAGAGACCCGGCAGGCTCATTCGAATAGAGGTAGAGCCCTTTGAAGGGGAGGATCCGGTATCTTTGTGAATATCCGTAGTCAAAGGCGATTTTGTCGGCATAAAGGCCGGCCGAATTGATCACAAAGCCGGCACCGATAGCTCCTTGCGAGGTGAGGATCCCATCAGCTGTTTTCTTCTGATAAACGGTGTTTGAAAGAAGGGTGATCCCTTCCTGAAGAGCATCCTTTTTTAGAGATTCGATCACTTGCCTAGGGTTTACGGAGGCCGTGGTGGGAGAGAAGAGGGCCTGTTCAAAGGTGAGGACCCGTGGTTCAATCTCTTCCGCTTCTTTAGAAGAGATAAGATGGAGCTCAACTCCGTTGAGTTTAGCCCGTTTCAGAAGCTCGTGAAGAGGGGTCAATTCACCCTCATTTTTAGCGACGACGAGTTTTCCACAAGAGTTGATCGGGATTTTTTTCTCTTTGCAATACTCTTTTAAGAGTTGATTCCCCACTTTAGAGAAGCGGGCTTTTAGACTGTCTGCTGTATAGTAAAAACCTGCGTGGAGAACCCCACTATTCCTCCCACTGGCGTGGAGACCAAAATCGGCCTCTTTTTCAATGACCGCACAAGAAGCTCCGGGGTTTCTTTTTTTTAACTCGCGGGCAATGCACAATCCGATGATGCCGCCCCCAATAATGAGAAAGTCGTACCCTTTTGTAACCACAAACGCCTCTTTGAAAAAATCTCCTCTATCTTTTCACAGAGGAGAAATTTTTCCAATCAGTTAAGCGGTTTTACTTTCGGCCGTTGATTCTTTCTTGAAAACAGATGCGATATATTGAGCTGCAGCCGTTTGATTCCATCCATTTAAACATCTGATGACGGGGTGTCTTTTTTGTTCAATCACTCCAAGTTTGCAGTCGAAGCCGTTTTCCCATTCCATCTGCTGACGGAGATCACTCCAACAGAAGATCCCCTTGATCTCTCGGAAAGTTCGTAAGCTGTAATCGCGGATCCGTTCCGTGAGTAGTTGGAGATACTGTTTTTGTGCTTGATCATCTAGAGTGAAAGTTGGGTCGCCCCATTTTTGTACTTTTGCATCGGAGCCATATTCGGTGATATAGACCTGGTCGGTAAGGTCGAAGGCGTCATCGAGGATCTCATCCATCCCTTCGGCTTTCCAGCGGGGGCCAAATCGCATCACTGTCCCACCTGGCTCGCAGCTAGAGCCAAAACTGAAGAGGGGGAGATTTTTAATCGAAGCGGGGAGTCCTGGGTAAGTTTCTCCATGATTGAGACCCATTTTAACCATTGGTTTAGGATAGGCTTGTACTCCGAGCCGCATAAGAAATTGATGATTCGCTTTAAAGGTTTCTGGAGGTATTTCGAATTGGATATTTGCCATGAAAGGGATCTCAAAAGAGAAGCGCCCCTCTTTGAAAAATTGGTAGACAGGGGTGAAGGCAAATTTTGTAAATATATAGGCCATCGATCTTTCGAGCCAGTTTCCGTTAGCGGTATCGAATTTGAGCCACTGATGGGTTACACCTAATTTTTTATCTGGGTGTTTTTTAGCTACAGCTTCATGGAGTTTGCAGTGGGCGATCAACATATTTCTCGTTGCTATCCCCGCTGCGTGGACACGGGTGGAGAGGAGTGCCCCTTCTGGTAGGTCGGTTGGGTAGACTTCGCGGGTTTGCTGAAAAGCTTTCACACCCAATTCATTGAAAGACCACCAATCTTTCACTTCGGGGAAAAGTTCCATCGCTTTTAGAGAGAATCGGAGGTAGTGGTTGATGTTTTCGATTTTTTGAAAATTTCCCGCTTCATAAAACCATTCGGGAACAACGAAGTGGTTGAGGGTGATAGAGGGGGTAATTCCCTCTTTGATCAGTGTTTGAATAAAATTTCGATAGAGCTCTACTGCTTTCTCGTTAATAACGTCTGGGTAAGTTTCAATCACCGACCACTCTAAAGAAAATCGGTGTGCTGTCACATTATGAGCTTTCAGCATCTCGATGTAAGGAGTGGGGTTGGAGAGGACATCTGTGAAGAAGTTTTTATAATCAAAGTTTGGCGATTGAATGATATGGGCCCGGTTGTCCATCCACTTGTCCCAGTCGCATTTTCCCACAAGAGTTGGGGCGCTCCATTTTGTCCCTAATCCCGAGGTTTGGAAAAGGGAGGTGGCAAAGCCTCTTTGAGCGGGTGGCCATTGGGGTGTAGGGGCAATATCGGCCCTTTTTTGGATCGGAACTGCCGGTTTCTTTTTGAAGAAGTCTATGGCTAGGGTAATGGGAGCGGTAAGAAGGAGTGCTGTGAAGAGGAAGAAATTCTTTACGCAATAAGCGACTTTCTCGGTAGTTTTGTAACTCTCTATTTTGAGAGCACCGTTATCCCACCGAACTGTTTCTGGAGGGGGGAGTAGGCAGCGTTCTAAACGGAGAAGAGTGCTCATAGAATCCTTTTTTTTTAGAAAATGGAGACATCATTACAAATTCTTTATATTTTCGCAATAGGTAATAATGATTAATGAGCCTTGTTCTAATCCAGCGTTTGCTGTAAAGTGTCTCCTTTATTTAAGGTAGGCGATTATTATGGCGAATGGTATCTGTCTCACATGCGAAAAAGGTTTTTTTTGCAATGAATGCCCACAGTTTTTTGGATTGGATGAAGACCTCCAATCCTCCGAAGTTTCTGATGGAACCTTTACCCTTTATGAAATGGCAATTGCAAAGTTTGTTGCGGATCCGTCTCTAGAGACAGTCAATAAGATTTCGCTCCCTCTAATTGGAAAAGCCTACAATGGAGATGTGCAGATTCGGCAAACTTATCTAAACAAATTA
>CAYWDE010000216.1:0-3204 GCA_964456885.1 uncultured bacterium
AACAGTATTTTAGCGCAAATTTGTTTTTCAAAAATTGGGAGCAGTTCATTACCATTCTTTATCTAAGAAATAGATGTGTGTGCTTTTTGAAAAAAAGGCAAAAATAATCCCCTAAAAACGACCCACATCTAGTTTGGTACGATTTCTTAGGAATTATTAATAAATTTGGTTTTAGTTTGGAGGATGTTTAGGTGAATACACAGGCAGGATATATGATTCTTGTGGAAGGGCTTGATTTAGCTGGTAAATCTACCCTCACCAAAAGCCTAGTCGCAGAATTAAAAAAACAGGGAAAAGAGGTCTCCTATTCCCGCAATGCATTTGTGCCAGATAACCCTATTGCTCAAAAGGCCGATATATTGCGTCGAGAAGATCATGTAAGCCTCCAAGAAACTGGGGGGCTTTTTCTAGCTGCCCATTTATACGATGCTCTCGTTTTTAAGTACCCCGAAGCTGGAGCCTATCATGTGCAAGATTCATGCTGGCTTCGCACTCTTGCTTACAATACTATGCATGAGGCCCGTTTTATCCCCGAATTGATTCGTGCGTCCCACCAATTTCAGCCTAAATTTGATCTTATTATTTATCTAACAGCATCAGAAAAAATACGAAGAGAAAGAGTGTTGAAACGGGCTATCGAATCAGAGGAAAATGATAGAGCTGATTATATGCCTTGGATCAATCCGGCTAAGTTGCGAAAAAATGATGAAATCCTTTTTCAGCAAACCGTCGAATTTTATCCTCAAACAAAGAAAATTGATACCACCGATATGAGTCCCGATGAAGTTCTTCAACAAGCGTTACAGTTCATCGAAGTCACTTTCCCCTTACCACACTGAGTCGTTTTAACGTCTCCGATTTTATAGGCTCGAATTATTTTATGAAGCAGATAAACCTAATTTGTATAGGGCTAGGATTGCATGCCCGCAATGTTTATTTACCTTTTCTATCTAAATACAAAGACTATTTTAACATAAATATATGTCTGGGTATTGATCTGAAGAGCGAAGAGAAAGCGGTACGAAATTACTTAGTATCCATAGGAATGGATATTGAATTACTCTTTATTGATCCTTTTTCTACGCAAGAGGGAACTCTACCAGAAGATCTCGATAGTTATTTGACCCATTTTGTAAATAAATTTCAAATTGAAGCTGTTCTCATCTCTACCGAGCCTTTAGTTCATAAAGCCTATGCCATGTGGGCTTTAAGAAACGGTCTTCACATTTTAATGGATAAGCCCGTCTCAACAAGAGAAAATGTCGTATTTGATATGCAACAAGCGGTTGGAATTGAGGAAGATTACCAAGATCTTCTCGCTGCCTACAGAGATTTACAGAAAAAAAAGAGCACCATATTCTCGATCAACGCACAGCGCCGTTATCATATTTGCCATCAAAAAGTACTTTCTCTCATTAAAGAAGTTTCCGAGCGTTTCGACGCGCCGATCACTTCCATTCAGACTTCCCATGCGGATGGGCAATGGCGGTTACCCAATGAACTATTGGAACCACTTACGCACCCCTTTTGTCAAGGCTATGGAAAATGCTCTCACAGCGGTTACCATTTTTTTGACATTGTCTATCAATATTATCTCGCAGGACAAAGACCAGATAAACAACCAGACAAAATTCAACTAATGTCTTCCTTTGTTTCTCCAAAGGCTTTCATCAGGCAATTTAACCGGTCCAATTATCAACAGTATTTTACAGAAGAATACGGGAGCATCTGCCCTTTTGAAGATCCCGAATTGATCTCTCGCATGGATCGTTATGGGGAACTAGAAGCCTCTGTGCTTTTAAGGTTTATCAAAGAAAAAGAAAACATTGCGAATGCGACCATAAATCTGACCCACAATAGTTTTTCCCGTCGAGCTTGGCTCGAGGCACGTCGAGAGGATCTTTATAAGAAAAACGGGCGGGTTAAACATGAGTTCCACTCTATCCAACAGGGCCCTTTCCAAAACATTCAAATACATAGCTATCAATCAAAAGATGATCATAGTGTAAACACCGATGATGATTATAAATTGGGTGGGAATAACCACTTTGAAATTTATGTTTTTCGAAATTCGAGCATGTTTGGTAATGATGAGCCAACGTTAAAAACGTATCAAATAAAAGACATTGATACAAAGAATCACTACTCAGAAACAGAGCTTGCGATCGATTTATCAAAAGGTTTGGTCATGGTTGAATTTTTTGACTTCATCCATCAGAAAATCCCTAAAAATCTCCTTATTTCGAATATAGAGAGTCATGAGATTCCGGTAAAAATCATGAGCCATATCTATAAATCTCACATTCTTCAACAGGAAGGCCAATCTCCTCTTGTTGAATTTTCCCTTCTTAGAGAACCTGTACTAATACCCGATGTCGGTCGCTTTTTGAGCCCTTTTGATTCTGTTCTTAAATCATGAATATCCGGATCAGTCACAACTACTCTACCCAAGCTCTAGAAGCGCTAGCACATGGTTTAATAGATGGGGGATGTAACTATGTGACAAATTTTCCCGGCTTCTATAGTCAGGCGCTTTTTAACCTCTTGAATGGGAAGCATATTTCTTTAAACGAAAAGATAGCTTATGAGATGGCTTTTGGAGCCAGTCTTGGAGGTGTCCGTTCTGTAGCAACCTTTAAGAGTTTCGGCCTGAATGTAGCCGCTGATCCTTTCCTCAATTCTATAATCTCTGGGGTTAACGCAGGGTTAGTTCTTGTGTTGACCGAAGATGTGGAAGTGGAGGGGTCTCAATGCCGACAGGACTCAAGACATTACCGAGATTTTTATGGGGGGCTTTGGTTTGAGCCGTCAAGCTTAGAAGAGGCCTATTCTATAGGCTACCACTCTTTTTTGTTTTCCGAGAGCCTCGATCTACCTATAGTGATCCGCCTAACTAATCAGTTTTTTAAATTACAAGGAACGTATACCAGAAAGCCCCCTTTACCAAAGCCTGTGACACAAAATGTGTTTCCAGAAAAGTATCTTTTACACCCTTTTTATTCTCAGTCACAGCGTCAGAACCTTAAAAAGAAAAGACAAAAAACTCAAGAGTTTGTAGAGGAATTCTATCACTCATCTCCTGCAGAATTTCCAAGAACAAAAGAGGGTTATATTGTACTTGGTAACTGCGAGAAAGAAACTCAAAATTACGACAAGAATGCACTTCTACCCCTTACAACTTACCCATTGCCAATTGAGCTGATA
>CAYWDE010000216.1:3214-3613 GCA_964456885.1 uncultured bacterium
AAAGAAAAAATTACGATTTTTGAACAAGGCAATCACTATGGTTTCTATCTTATAAAAGCCCTTACCTCATCAAACAAAATCCCCCTTATTGAGTCTTCTAGTGGCTCAATTCCAGACCACTCAGCACGCTATATTAATTGGACTCACCTAGAAAAATTATTTAAAGCACTAAAGAGTGTAGACCCCTCTATTGTTATAGGAGATTTAGGACAGTACACAAAAGAGAGCACAAACACTATTCAAGCCTGCTTATGCCTGGGAGCTTGCATTCCTATAGGGATAGGATTGTGTGAAGCGGGGATCCCTTACCCTTTTTGCATTTCTGGAGATATGGCACTCATTCATGCGGGAATCGGAATTTTGAACGAATTGAGATCTCGAGGAAATCAGATGGGTGTC
>CAYWDE010000217.1:0-3601 GCA_964456885.1 uncultured bacterium
ATCGCCGCCAGCTGCCGATTCCGGAGGGCGATCGGACGGTTGTCGAGGATGAACTCGAGATCGTTATGGAGCTCCGGTTTATAATACTCGATCGGCGGGACTTCCCGGATCGGATTTTCAATGGTGATTTTAGGCTCGATGATCTCCGCTTTATAGGCGGAGTTCGAGGAGACCACCTGGCCAGCCACTTTTAAAATAGATCCTGGCTGGAGGTCGGAGATTTTTTTCAATTCTCCGGTGTCTTCGATCACAACTTGGATCAACCCTGTCCGGTCCCGGATGAGCAAAAAGGCGAGTTTGCCCATTGCGCGGAGGTTATTGAGCCACCCCCGCACAACGATCTGTTTCCCTACGCAGTTCGAGACCTCTTTAGCGAGAACCCTTTGCATACTAAGCCTCTTATGTTCCGGCAGTTACTTCGACTACGGCTTTGTGGCTCAGTTTGATTTGACCCCGATCGTTCACATCGATCACTTTGACATCGATCTTGTCCCCTTCACGGAATGGGATGTCGCTGATGTTTTGGATCCGCTTGCTGGAGATCTCAGAGATGTGGCAAAGCCCCTCTTTTCCTGGGAAGATTTCGACAAACATTCCAAACTGGACGATCGAGGTGATCCTTCCGTTGTAAATTTTGCCCACTTCGGCTTCTGCTGTGAGGCCATGGATGATCGCTTTTGCCCGATTCATCGCATCTGGATTGTTTGAGGCGATACTGACAAGTCCTGTGTCGTCGATATCGATTTGGACCCCTGTCTCTTCGATGATCGCCCGGATCTGTTTTCCCCCTGGCCCGATCACAATGCCGATCTTGCTCGGTTTGATCTGGAGGGTTTCGATGCGGGGCGCATAGATTGACATCTCTTGTTTGTAAGATGGGCAAACTGCGAGCATTTTAGTCAGGATGTGCTGACGACCCTCTTTAGCTTGCATGAGAGCTTGTTGCATGATCTTGTGGTTGATCCCTTCAACTTTGATGTCCATTTGGAAGGCGGTGATACCGTTTTGGTCCCCAGTGATCTTAAAGTCCATATCGCCCAGAGCGTCTTCTGCACCGAGAATATCGGAGAGGATCGCATGTTCGTTCCCTTCGAGGATTAGACCCATTGCGATTCCAGCTACAGGGCGTTTGACAGGTACCCCTGCATCCATCAATGCGAGGCAGCCGCCGCAAACAGAAGCCATTGAAGAGGAGCCGTTCGATTCTGTGATGTTTGATTCGAGACGGATCACATAAGGGAACTCATCTTGTTTAGGCAATATAGCAGCTAATGCTCTTTCAGCGAGCTTGCCGTGGCCAATCTCTCTCCGACCTGGAGAGCCGATTCGTCCCACTTCGCCGACAGAGAAAGGGGGGAAGAAGTATTGCAAATAGAAGCGTTGAGAATTTTCGCCATGAAGGTCTTCAAAACGCTGTGCAGTGTTTTCTCCACCAAGGGTACAAACAGCTAAAGTTTGCGTCTCGCCGCGTGTGAAAAGAGAACTACCGTGTGTCCGTGGGAGGATCGCTTGCTCGATATCGATCTGGCGGATCTCTTTTAGACCTCTCCCATCGATCCGTTTTTTCTCAGCAAGCACCATTTTCCTCATGAGAGAGGATTGGAGATTTTTATAAGATTGGAGGACGTCGACTTTAGAGTGGGTTGTTTCTCCCCCTTCTGGAAGGAGTGTCGCAAGGACAGTCTGTTTGATTTCGTCGAGTGTTTTTTCCCGTACCTGCTTCGAGGAGATCCGGAGAGCTGACTCCAAAAGGGTGGAGGCTGCACTATGGACAGCGGTATTGACTTCGTGAGGAATTTTCCGAAGAGTATCTAATTTTTTCGGTTTGCCGATTTTTTTCTGCCAAGCATGGAGTTGATGGCAGATATCGTGGATCGCTTTATGTCCTGTTTCGATCGCTTCGAGAACCTGCTCTTCTGTAAGGAAATCGCAGTAGCCTTCAATCATGAGGATCGCATCTTCGGTTCCCGCTAAAATCAGGTCGAGTTTAGACTCTTTCATCTCTTCAAATGTCGGGTTTACGACAAATTTACCGTCGATGAATCCCATTCGGACAGCGCCAATTGGTTTAACAAGGGGGATATCGGAGATCACAAGGGCTGCCGATGCGGCGCAGATCGCTAGAACGTCTGGTTGGTGAAGTCCATCATAAGAGAAAACATAGGCGAGAAGTTGAACTTCGTTATAGTATCCCTCTTCGAACATAGGGCGTAACGGGCGGTCAATGAGGCGTGAAGCGAGGATTTCCCTTTCTGAGGGGCGCCCTTCTCTCTTGATGAAGCCGCTGGCTGTTTTTCCGACCGCTGAGTATTTTTCCTGATAGTCGACGCGGAGCGGGAAGAAATCGATTTCAGCGCTCGCCGTAGGAGCTGCGCAAGCGGAGGAGAAAACCACAGTATCGCCGCAACGGAGCATAATTGATCCATTGGCTTGACGGGCCACTTTTCCTGTTTCGAATTCTAGGGTTTGATTCCCGACTGGGATAGTGAGAGTTTCTCGCTTGAACATTTACTTTTTCTCCATTTCTTCTATATATGTAAGGACGAAAGAGTAAAGAAAAAGCGGTTAAAAGACAAGGGGCTACTCGAGCCCCTTGAAAAATTTATTTTCTCAAATTCAGGCGGACGATCAAATTTTGATAACGTTTTGTGTCTGTTGAATTGAGATAGTCTAGAAGTTTGCGCCTTTGACCAACAAGCTTTAGGAGTGCAAGCCGTGAGCTATGGTCTTTTGGAGCAAGCTTCAAATGTTCTGTTAACTCAGCAATTCTTTCAGTTAAAATAGCGATTTGAACGTCGGCAGAACCGGTGTCTTTTTCGTGTAACTGAAATTTTTTGGTGATCTCTTCTTTTGTACCTTTATCTAAAGACATGGAGGGAAATACTCCGGTTTTGAATGTTATTTAGGCGTTTTTTTCTAGCTAGCATTATACCTGATTTTGTAGATTCGGGCAATCCCTGTCGATTTTTCTCCATTGAAAAGGGCCCTTTTTGCTATCCTTCCACGGAGGGTTTATGGAGCTATTTCACCCTATTTTCGATAGATTTCTTGATGGTCATCGGCCAAGTTGTTATGATCCTCAAGAAATCAATTGAAAGATGACTTTTAACAACCTGTAAAATCAAATTTAACCAAGACGTTTCATGGAAAATCAATTTCAAGCTTTACAAAACTGGACTCTCGAGATCCTCAATACTATCAAAAAAGACATTAAAACAGACCATTTACATACCGACCCACTCTTTTATCGGACCTATTTCGGCAATCGCCCCCAAAACCGGCTCACTTCGGAAGAGATTTTTGCTGCCTACGAAAAAGAGCTATTAAAGGGGAACCAAGAGCTCGCTGAGTGGGTTGTGAACCGCTGGGTGTTCAAAAATGGGGACCTTTATGAGCATTTTGCGAATGGTTTAGCTCAAATCAATGAAAATTTTGATCAGATTAAAACCCTCACAGAGGCTGAGAGCCGCCAGATTCTCGCCGGTGCAGCGGAATCTTTTGGTGCTATCCCTACTTTCCTCTTTTCTATGCTAAATGGGGTTGTTTTCCCAAAAAACATCCTCGATGAGCTCCGCCAGGCTGCAGAAGTGGAAAAAGGGGA